>JBAYCO010000222.1:0-6810 GCA_041668685.1 Victivallaceae bacterium
GCGGCTGTTTACCGAAAAGCAAAATGGCCGCATGTGTCGGGCGACCGTTATCCAGCAAATTCAGATGGGTCAGCACCTCTAAAGGTTCAGCGTCTTCCGGTAACGGAAAACCCCGGCCGCGCCGGGCCAGTCCAAGAAAACGAATAATTTTCTCGTTATCAAGATCATCCAGTGTAGCGTTTCGACAAGATGCAGCATCAAACGGAGCAAAACGAATTAATTCCCGTTCTTCCAGAACTTTAATCAGGCTGGCATATACAGCGGCAATTAGCTCCTCACATGAATTTATTCTGCGACGAATAAGTTCTGAACCAACTTCGGCAATCAATGCTTTCATTTTAGGAGAACGTATGGTATCATCGGTTCCCTTAACATAGATCAGGCGATATTTCCCCAATTCTGAAGCCAGATTGAATTCACGGTGTGTAGGTGAAAGTCCTTTGTCATCCTCATTGCCGTATTCGTTAGCAAAAATACCGATATAGATGTCACATTTTCTAACTTCATCCAGATAGCAGGCATCAGCACACTGATCGGCTGCAGGCATATCTTCAAAAAGAAAGACTTCAAAAAAGCGGCGTAACAAAGCATCTCCCTGAATATAATCTCTTAATGCTGTTCGTTCCTCAGAAAGTTCTTTTTGTGTACTGCTTATAAATATCTGTAACGGAGTCATTTATTTATTTCCCACTTGCTTTTTGATTCCTTTCGAAACATACATAAAGAAATTTTCCAGATATTTGTAAAGAATCATAGTCCTAATTCAAGTAATTCGTCTCATATTTTTTCCGCTTTCCGGAACTGTCGAGTTCCTTTATGAAACCGGCTTTAAGGAATATGCCTATATTGCGGTGAATTGTCGATTTCGCGTGGATGGCGTCCTGTTTCTTAGCTTCCTGGAAAAGCTCGCCTATGGAATACGTTCCTTCCATGGAATAAATTGTATTTAACAGATTTTCCCGTTCTATTGTGTAAACATGCCCAAACTCTTTTAAGTGATACCGCATGCTTTCAACATTGATTTCTGATGACATCTTTCATTTCCTCATGTAATTCAACATCAGTACATTAGCAGTATTTGTGTTTTTTGCAAGGAAAATAGCTGCCGGAATAATGCCTGCCCGTAATCGGAAAAAATCCTCAAAATCAAAATAAAGGAATTGAACCGTACCCATGAATAATAAAATCAAACAAGCTGTCCGTGAAGTTCTTGAAGTAGAATGCAGCAAAAATAAAGATGGAATGTTTTACACGGAAATCTATGCGGATTATCGGGATGAACTGAGCGATAAAGAAATTTTGAAAATCTGCCAAGCCGATGATCCGCGCGAAGCGCTCGACGAGCAAATCATGGAAAGTTATGAAAACTGCGAATGTGAATGCGAATCCGAACTGCTGAAAAAGATCATGGAAACCGAAACAATCGCAAATGCCATTGAAGCCGGAGAAACCACAGAAGATGAAATCACGGAATTAGTTCAGGAAAAACATTATACAGATATTCCACATGAACACTTTCTGAAGCAGAATATTTATGTTGATATTCTCATAAACGCCGGTGATCTGAATTTTGATTATACGCTCAATGCGCCTTTTGCAAGCTGGGCCGGACGAGATGCTAAAATCATTGATGAAAATTCAGGTATCCTGTGGCTGTCCCGTCAACAGGGATATATGAAAACCGCGTTAACTAAAACTCTCCGCGACCGGGAAACCAATGACAATGAGTTTCTGAAATCAGTCTTAACCGAAGTCGAAAACGTTACAACTTCAATGAATGTCCTGACTTTCCTGGTCAAAATGCCTCTGAAAGAATGGTTCAAGTTCCATGACGCGATCAGCAAAGAAAAACCGCTAAATGATTGCTATTTTCCCCGGAAGAGCAAAGGGTGCGGTTACATCATTTTGGACAAAGGAACAACCTGCGGCTTGTATGATCCATGGAACGGAGCCGGAAGCCTCCTTGAAATTCAACTCGAAAAAGACGTCAGGCTGCCGATCCGGATGATTGATTCGGCCCGGCCTGACGGCAGTCGCGGTTATAGCATTAATGAAATTTACGGAATCTGTTCATCCGCCTGGACGGACAATGCCGTCAAGGAAATCCATGAACAGAAAAAAGTCACCAATCTCGATAACTTTTCCCCTGAAAATGAATTACGGCGGCGGGACGGATGAAAACTCTTTCAATCTGGTTCGCCGCGTCATGCCGGAAAGCCGCTGAAGCGCGGCCCCGGCATTTTTTACGGTTAAAACGAACCGAATGAAAGGAATATGGCATATGGAAGAAGCAATTCAACTTGAGCTTTTCGATTTCGAAGACACAGCCCCGGTAATGGAACTGCCGACATTAGCAAGTCTGCAAAAACCGCAAGTGAAAGTGCAAATCACTCCGCGGGAACCTGAAATAATTTCACGCGATAACTACCGGATAAGCCCGGATGACGTCCTGTGTCCGAGCGGCGCCAAACACAAGATCGCCGCGAATATCGAAACGATCCGGCTGCTCAGGGAATTGGAAGAATCCGGCAAGGCCGCCTCGGATGAAGACTGCCGGAAACTGATCCGGTATTCCGGCTGGGGCGGTGTTCCCCAGGTTTTCGATCCGGAAAAAACCGGATTTTCCAAAGAATATACCGAACTCAAGAGTGTTCTCTCAAACGAAGAATACGCTTCGGCAAGGGCTTCAACGCTGAACAGCCATTACACCCCGAAATTCCTGATCGAATTCATGTGGAAAATTGCTGAAAAAACGGGGATCACGCAGGGGAAATTCGGGGAGTTCGGAGCGGGCGTCGGCCATTTTATCGGGATGATGCCGGAAGCTTTCCAGGGGCATTTTTCCGCGGTTGAAATTGACGATATTTCAGGACGGATCATGAAACAGCTTTATCCTCGGGAGAATATCGTCATCAAAAATCTGCAGCAGACATTTATCAAGCGAAATTCGCTGGACCTCGTAATCGGCAATGTTCCGTTTGACCAGGTGGGAGTGCACGATTCGGATTACGTCGGCTATAATCTGCACAATTACTTTATCGCACGAGCGCTGGACGCACTGAAACCGGGCGGTTTTGCCATTTTGCTGACTTCAGCAAGCACAATGGATTCCAAAGCACTGAACGCGAGATCGAATTTTGCTTCACGCGCGGCACTGGCGGCGGCAGTCCGGCTGCCGAATACCGCGTTTGCGGAAATCGGAACGGAAGTTGTCGCAGATATTCTTGTTTTCCAGAAAGGAGCGCAAGCAGCCGAAAAATTCCTCGAACTGCAAAGCGTTGAGACCGCCGATTATACCGGGGAAATGCGGATCAACGAATATTTTGCCAATCACCCGGAAATGATCTTGGGAACGCTTTCAAATACCGGAAATATGTATGGACGTGCCGGAAGCGCCACCGTGCTGCCGTTTGAGAAGCCGCTCGCGGAATCATTGACCGTGCCGGAATTGACGATACAAACGGCTGCCCAGCCGGAAACGGATATGTTCGGAGTATGCGACAATGAGCCTGAAGAAATCGAACTTGACGAAGCGCTCCGGGAATATACGCTGTTTCAGCATGACGGCCGCATCTGGCAGTGCCGCAACCATAAAGGCGTGTTGTTTACGGATAATAACGGGCGGGAGTTTTCCGGCAAGGAACGCCGTAAAATCGAACACTTTATTGATTTCAAGGAACGCTTAAACCTGCTTTTGCAATACCAGCTCGATCCGAACTCCCTGGATAACGTCATTGAAGCACAGCGGGCAAAGTTGAACCGGAGTTATGATTTTCACGTCAGGAACTTCGGAAATCTCAACAACCGGATCATTCATCGCAATTTGCAGGAAGACCCGGATTATCTCAAGCTTGCCGCAACCGAAAACATCCGCAAAATAATCGAAACCTCGCTTGACGGGATCAAAACCCACCGCCTGGTCCATGAAAAAGGCGATATTTATTTCAAGCGGACGCAACATCCCTGGCGGGAGCCCGATCATGCCGACGACATTGTGCAGGCGGGAATGATCTCATACGCCTACCGGCACCGGGTCGAGCTTGATTATGTGGCAGGAATAATGAAACTTTCCAGAGATGACGCTTTAAAACAGTTGCTGGCTTCAGGCGAATTCTTTGAGAATCCGGTCAACGGTAAAATCGAACTTAAAAGCGAATATCTTTCGGGGAACGTGGTCCGCAAACTGGAAATCGCCCGTGAAACGGCGCCGCAAAACGTCAAGGCGCTGGAAGCTGTCCAGCCGCTGCCATTGCGGATCGAAGATATCGACTTTCAACTCGGCAGTTTCTGGATTCCGCCGGAAACAGTGCAGAACTGGCTGGAGAAAACCTTCAGCATCAAATGCCAGGTATCCTATCCGCAAAGCGAAGATAAATGGTATGTGACGGCCGATTATTCCGTGCGTTACAGCATGACCGAATACCAGGTGGCGGACTGGGATTTGTTCAAACTGGTCGAATGCGCGCTGAACCTTAAAGAACCGATTGTCCACCGCAAGGAGTGGGACACCGAACGCGGCGAAGAAAAACTGGTTGTCGACCAGGAAGCGACGCTGACCGCGAGGCAGTACAAAAACGAACTTCAGGACAAGTTCCGGAACTATGTGCTGGATACGCCTGATACGGTCGAAGAACTGGAAAATATCTATAATTCGATTTTCAACAGTCACGTTACCCGGCAATATGAACTTCCGGCGTTCGATATCTATCCCGGCGCGGTCGGACTCATCGACGGGAAAAAATTCGTCTTGAGAACGCATCAGAAGCGGGCGGTAAGCCGCTGTATCGAAGGAAATACGCTTTTGGCGCATTGCGTGGGAGCGGGAAAAACCGCCGTCATGATAACCGCTTCCATGGAAATGAAACGGCTCCGTCTGGCGACGAAAACGCTGATCGTCGTACAGAACGCGACCTTACGCCAGTTCGCGGAATTCGCGCCCAAGCTTTATCCGCACGCCATGATCCTGATTGCCGACAAAAAGGACCTGGTGAAAAACAAACGCAAACGCTTCATGTCCCGGATCGCGGTCGGAGACTGGGATATCGTCATTATGGCGCAAAGCAGTTTCGATATGGTTAAAGACGATCCTGACCTCGTAATGCGCCATTACGAAAGCCAGCTTGCCGAACTGGAACAATTGATTGCCGAAAGCGACAACCACAGCACCATCAAGGATGCCGAACGCC
Organism: Victivallaceae bacterium; assembly: GCA_041668685.1. Lineage (GTDB taxonomy): Bacteria > Verrucomicrobiota > Lentisphaeria > Victivallales > Victivallaceae > JAHOYW01. The sequence goes on from JBAYCO010000222.1 coordinate 5,187, forward strand.
AGAAAAAACAGCTTCTGAAAATGCTTGACAGACTCAACGATAAGAAAGTGGAGGAAGACATAATTTATTTTTCCGATCTCGGTATTGACGCGCTGATCATCGATGAAGCCCATGCCTATAAACGGAACTTCTTCCCGACGAAGATGCAGCGGGTCAAAGGACTGGACCGCGGGGTCAGCCAGCGGGCATTCTCGCTCAGTTTAAAAATCCGCTATATCATGGAAAAGACCGGCGGCCGCAACATTTATTTTGCCACCGGAACGCCGGTGACCAACACGATAGCCGAGTTGTGGAACATGGTACGCTATATCAGTCCGGCGACACTGGAAGAATTCGGGATTAAAACTTTCGACCGTTTTGCCTCGGTCTTCACCGGCACGGAAACCGCCTTGGAACTGGACGCCGCCGGACGTTTCAAGATGGTGCAGCGCTTCTGCAAATACAGCAACGTTATTGAGCTCTCGAAAATGTTCCGGACGGTGGCCGATGTGGTTTTATCCGACGATCTTACCGAAGTCGAACGCCCGCCGATCAAGGGGGGACATCCGGAACAGGTTAATATCCGGCGCGGTGAAGTCATCTCGCAATTCATGAATTATCTCTGCGATTTCTACGAGTGGTACGAAAACCGCTCGGACAAACGGGAGTTGTCGCATATTCCGCTTCTGATCTACGGCATGAGCCGCAAAGTGACGATTGACCCGCGCCTGATTGACCATCGTTTTAAGGATGATCCGGGCTCGAAGCTGAACGTCTGCACCCGCCGCATTCACGAAAAATACCATGAATACGCCTCCATCAAGGGGACTCAAATTGTCTTTTGCGACCTCTACCGCAACAGTTGTGACGGCAGGGAATTGTTCAATGCCTGGGAGGAACTCAAACGCAAACTTATCACCGCCGGAATCCCGGCACATGAAATCGCCATCATTGGTGATTACAATACCGACAAGCAGAAAGCCGACCTTTACGAAAAAGTAAATTCCGGCGAAATCCTGGTAGTGATCGGTTCCACCGCGAAACTCGGAACTGGCGTTAACATCCAGGAACGCCTGGCGGTCGCCCATCACCTCGACTGTCCGTTCCGTCCGTCGGACGTGGAACAGCGCGACGGCAGGATTATCCGTCAGGGGAATATTCTCGAAGAAGTCGAAATCATCCGCTATGGAATAGAACAGACGCTGGACGCCGGGATGTACGCAATTTTGGAACGCAAACAGAAATTCATCAATGACGCGATGAAAGGCCGCTGCGCTCGAACGTTGCAGGAGATCAACGACGACTGCGCCTTGGATTACGCGAGCTTCTCGGCCGCGATTTCCGGCAATCCGAAACTCAAACGCAAGGTGGTGATCGAAACCCGCCTGAAGGAACTGGAAGCTTTGGAGCGCCAGCACCGCCGCAACACTCGCCGCCGAAAGGATCAGGAAGCAAGTCTCAGACAGCGGATTCCGGCCATGCGGGAGGAAATTCCGGAACTGGAAAAATTTATAACGGCATACCCGAATCTCGAACTCGGTTCACTTCCGATCCGCTACGGAAACCGGGAACTTACAGGTACGCTCCGGGAAAAATGCGAGGTCTTGAACCGTTGCATCCGCAACGCCTATCTCGCGGCGGTCAA
>JBAYCO010000223.1:0-6794 GCA_041668685.1 Victivallaceae bacterium
TCACTCCCAAGATGCTCCGCCGCGATTCTGGCATAAGCACGTTCGTCAATAGTTAGGTGCTTATTTTCAAAGCCTACCGAAAATGTCTTAATACGGCTGCCGCTGACCGCGCCCATAAAGCCGACAACCGCAGTAGAATCAATGCCGCCGCTGAGGAATGCCCCCACCGGCACGTCTGACACCATGTTGCAGCGCGCCGCTTCCCGGAGGATAATCTTTAAACGCTTCGAAGCTTCAGCAAAAGAAACTCCCCGTAATTCTTTTCTCAAATCAGCAGTATCTTCATGCAAATCCCAGTATTTCACCAGTTTCCGTTCCCGGCCGCGAACTTCCATCCAGTGGGCGGCCGGAAGCGCCTTTATCCCGGCAATTATCGTCCTGGGCTGGACTATGGCTCCGGACGCCATATAATCCAGCAAGGCTTCCGAATCCGCTTTCCTGTCAATTTTCCCGCTTGCCAGCAGAGCCCGCAATTCAGAGGCGAAATACAGTTCGGAGCCATTATCAAAATAAAGTAAAGGTTTGATGCCTGACCTGTCCCGCGCCAAAAAGAGCTCAGGCGCCCCGGCCGGCGGCTGTTTGTCAATTATCGCGAAAGCAAACATGCCGCGGAACTTCTTTACACATTCGCTTCCCCATTCGCAATATGCTGCGAGAATAACCTCCGTGTCGGAGTTGGAATGGAAATTATGTCCAAGCTTCTCCAGCTCAATGCGCAGTTCTCTAAAATTATAGACTTCCCCGTTATAAGTTATCCACAAGCGTCCGGACGCGTAAGACATCGGCTGATTTCCCTGACTTGACAAATCAAGAATCGAAAGCCTGCAGTGTCCCAAAGCAACTGGAATTTCCTGATCGCTCCACAGCCCATGTCCGTCGGGACCGCGGTGAGATTGAACTCCCACCATTCTATCAACGGTCTCTTTATCACAAACACCATAAGCTCCAGCAATTCCACACATTGAATGACTATTTCCTTTCTGTTAAAACAGCATCAATAAATTTCCACAAACGCTTTGAAGACTCTCCATCCTTGTAGCGGTGCTGCAGATTTCGTATCATTTTTCTCTGGTCACTATAATAATCTTTATCAGTAAGACATCTGCTCATTTCATCCTGTAATGCTTTTTGATCGAAAACCTTTGGGCCGGGCGTCCAGTCCTCAAACGACTCTATGACAAATCCCCGGTTTTCCCTGTACGAACTAATATCTACAGGAATAAATAGAACCGGTCTTTCCAACAGAAGATAGTCATCATAAACAGAAGAGTAATCTGTCATTAAAAGTTCACCGGCATTCAACAGCTCATACAAATCCAACTTATTCTCACTAAGAGCTTCATCTTTAAGAACCAACATGTTTTTCAACGGGTAATCGTGCAAATAATCAAGAACCAGAGCTTGATCATGAGGGTGCGGTTTAAAAATTATTTTACACTTGTTCTTCTCTAAAAATTCATCAAATTCCTTCGGCGAAAAATCATCGAAACCAAAAGGATTGTCATAATTCCTGTCCCCCTGCGGTTTACCGTAATAATCCCTGAAGGTCGGTATGAAAAACACCAGTCTGTAATTTTCTATGCCGTCTCCAAATATTTTCCGCATATTTGCCAGGCCGTCCGAAACAAAAAGAAAGTCGTTTCTCGGAGCTCCGGTAATAATATATTTATTAGGGTCAGTTACCATACAGGCATTTAAAAACGTAGTGTACGTTTCTGAATATGACATGATATAATCAGCGCGAAGCCATGCTTTGGATGCTTTGAATTTTGTTCCTGGCTTATTTTCCATCACCCCAAGTTTTTTAATTGAGGCTCCGTGCCACAACTGCACATGTATATGCTTTTTGCTTGGCTTATAGGACGGGTGGGTAGTCACAATCACTTGAGAAGAAGAAATTAACCTGTATTTCGATACAAAATGTTTCAGTCCCTCACCTTCCTCTAACGAATCCCTGTAAAGGACAATCTCATATTTATCCTTTATTTTATCTTCTGCGAGTTTCCACATTGCGTAACTGCTGGATCCGGACGCTGACTCCTGGACAAGAAGAATTCTGTTTTTAATACGTTTTGTAAAAAGCGTAATAATATTCCTGCCAAGTTTTTTGAGGACTCTGTTAATGAAATTTTTCATCGCGATTCCTTAACTTCACATAAAACTATTTTTCACCAACAACAATTACATTCTGAGTATCGATAAAACAGGTATCATCAGTAATTCTCATATTATAAGCATCCTTGACTTTTGACGGAGCATTATAATGCATATCTATTATTTTATCAGAATTTTCTTTGGACAGGCCGGAATTCATAATCCAATTGTGAACGTTAAAACTATTCATTTCGTGAATACAGGTGGAAATATTTTTAAAACCGTTTTTCAGGAAACGGTGTTCCAGCTCAGCTTTTGTAAAAACTCTTCTTTCCTCTTTCAAGGCGAACATATCGGCATACCATTGGATAATCTCCGGGTCGTCACTGGGCGGAACGCCTTCGGCAACAACAAGTTTTCCCCCGTCTTTCAGTAAGTCATAGCATCTTATGAAGGTTTTATCCAGGTTCTCCAAGATATGGTGAAAAACCATTCTGGCAAATATTTTATTAAATAACGCATCCTTAAATATCCTGTCGGCAATATCCCATTTTACAATAGAAATTCCTTCCCAGTCTCCTTTCTCCAGCATCGCCGCAGAATTATCCAAACCGATAACATGATTTACAAAAGGCTGTATTGCTCTTCCAACAACCCCGGTACCAGTTCCCACATCGAGAACAAGGTCGCTCTTTTCGAGATCACCCATTTTTATGATCAAATCAATATATGACTCATCTTTAGTCCAAAATAATTTGTCATATTTTGCCGCTCGTATTTGCCAGAATTTATCATCCATTTGAATACATCTCCTTCATTTTATGGTTTTATTTTTACTGTTCCTTCTCAAGATCACTGTTACAAACTGTGTATGGCCTAGCGCCTCTGTTTTGCGGATCTTTCCATACTTCAAATATGAACCCCGCATCAATACAGGGAACGTTAAGCGCTTCCATCTGGAGCATTATATTAGCTTTACCGATTCCCGCACCAACCACGGCAAAATCCACCTTGCCGATAAAAGGCGCAATATCAATCGTATCATACAGGGAACGCATTGAAGAAATGGCGCACCAGTAAACTTCAGAAACACCTTCCCGTTTTAAACCGTCTATTATTTTCTGTTTTGTTTCACCTTGCGCACCGTTAACCACTAATACCCGGCGATTCTTAAACAATTCCCCGCGCCGGGAATCGGTGAGCATGGCATACACAAAATAAAAAGGGTAATAGTTGTTATCATTTACGGTTATGTTATTTTTCTTCATCCACTCTGACAAAGCAGGGAAATAACATTCGGCAAAAGGTTTATCCGTAAAATCAAGGTGCCATGCAATTACTCCTTTTTTGCTTAGAGCGCGAACGGCTTCAGGAAGTTCGCTCCGCGCCTGACGCCATTCTTCGGCAGAATACTGCCCTGAATGATAATGTCCTTGAGTAAGTGCGCTGATCTCGCCCCTTGAGAGGAAATTTTGTTTAAGCCTGCTGATAAAAAGCTTTAATCTGGGTAGAAAAGGTATTCTTTTATCAATCGGCTGTTCCCCCAGGAGAAAAAGGAACTCGCCGTCGCTCATTCTGCAAACCGGCAAAAATTCATTACCGCACGCGGCAACTATTTTATCTATAAACTCGTCGTACCATTCTCGGCAATTGCGTTTCCTCAGAGCCAGCGCCCGTCCTACTCGCAAAGGAGGAGGCGGTTCAAAATCGGGTATAAGCAACTCAACGCTTTCCGGAAATATATCTATCTGGTATGCTTTTGGCAGTTTAATTTCAGAATTCTGCGTATTTGCCATAAATAAAGTTCCTTTATACTAAGTTTAATAGTCTCCGTTAAAATTATTAATATAAACATAGTCAGCTTTCCGGGCTTTAAACGTCTCATGTAAATTGAGCAGATTCCAAAACACGCAGTAACTAACTATAAAAAAATTGATAAAACAGTTTTTCGGCCTGAGCCTGGAAACCAGCCTGTCATTTATGTCAGCGCCTAAAAACGGATTTACGGCGGTTTTGTAGATACACAGAATATTCTTCAGTATCAAGAATAACGGCTGCTTGAATTTAATGCTCATCCTGATGGAATTTCTTATCGCATAGACAGATGCTTTTACCGGTATATTCTGAGTAGAACCGGATGAATAATGCCATATCGGAACATTTGTCTTCATACTTTTATAGCCAATTAGTTTACCCCTGAACTCAAGATCTGTTTCTTCGGAATACAAGAAATATTTTTCATCCAGAAATCCAACATTTCTAAATAATTCTTTTTTTATAAATAAAGCCATGCCTGAGATATATTCAGCGGTATAGTCCATTGAGATATTTTTCCATTTGGAACACGCCTCATGATAATCTTCGACCGGCACGCTGCTGAAATCGCCAAAAACATCACATCCGACAAATCCGACCTGAGAATCCGCGTCAAAAGCCCGGACCGCGGAGTTAATCCACTGCGGATGAACCAAAATATCATTGTTGGCCAACACTACAATATCCGCACCTTTTTTTATTGCCGCCTTTATGCCCTCATTGTTGCCGCCGGCATACCCTTTGTTGCTGTCCAGAACCAATATTTCAATTTCGGGGAACTCCCGCCGCGCATATTCAAGAGAATCATCCGTTGACATATTGTCGACCAGCAGAACAGACATATTTTCATAATCTGATTTTAAAATACTGGGCAGGCAATATTCAAGATGCGATTTGCCGTTAAAGTTTAAAATAATGACACAAACTCTGGGATCACAGCTAACCGGCATTCTCTGCACCATACTTTATTTTGGCTTATTTGCAACAATAACAAAAAATTCAGGATTTCTATCTTTCACCAGGGAAACTTTAGGAGACAAAAACATTCCTTCCCTATTAACCAGCGTTTTAAGGGCGCCGATGATACCGCGACTGAGCAGTCTTTGTCCATATAAGTAATCCTCTGTTGTTTCAAAACCCGCCTTATGTAGTTCTTCCAGCAATTCGTCAGGAAGAAATTCCTGAACATGAAACTCATTCGCCGGTTTATCACTTAAGCGAAGAGCCCGTGGAGAGCTTCTCCGTCGATTAGGAGACGAAATCAGCAGAGTTCCGCCCGGTTCCAAAAGCAGAAAAAGATTAGCCAGAGCCGACTGATAATCTTTTACATGCTCTATCGTTTCAAAACAGACAATCAGGCCGTACTGGCTGTTATCATTAAAACTGCAAATATCTCCTACCATGAATTTCCCTTGCGGAGAACCATATTCCTGATTCGCAAAGCATACTAATTCATCTTTAATATCTACTCCCGTATACGAAACGGCGCCGGCTTTTATAAAAAGGGGAGCCGAGTACCCTGCTCCGCAAGCTATATCCAGAACGGTTTTATTATCAGCGTATTTCATAGCGAACTTATATCGCGCAAAGTGATCGTCAGCTATATATTTCGGAGAACCACACGGAATAAAAGTCTCCCCCGTGAATTCCGGTCGTTTTTTTTCTGCTATATCCATAACCAATAACCTCCCTAAAAATGATTAAAATTCCCAATCTTAATTTTCATAGTTTTATTTTTGTTAAAAGGTTAGTCATATTTCTGAATTCACCCCTGAAATTCCTTGATACAGCATACAGGAAACCGGCATACAACAGACAGAATAAAGCCGCCATACCGAAAAACTGTAACCAGTGCTGCGTTTTGAAAAACGAAAAAACGATTGTTAAAACGGTCATGCCCGTCAACGCCAGTAAACTTTCATAAATAAAATTTTTCCAATTCTTAAAGGTCAGGTTAAGAATCCGGGAAAAAGATTTCGGGTAATACCAAAGAGTAACGGCGCAAACAGATATTAAAGACGCCCAAACCGTACCCCAAAGGCCGAAATATTCCGTACCGAAAATCACCAAAATAATAAATAACACGGACTGTACCAGAGTTGCTATGCTGACGCCCTTAATATTTCCGAGAGCAATTATAGTTGTCCCCATACAATAGGTCGCCAGATTAACGAAAATCCCGACACAGAGCATGAGGTTGATACTCTTGCCGGCAAAAAGCTTTGCCCCCACCCAAAGTCCTACAAAATCACTGTTAAAAGCAATAAGCCCTCCAAGTATTCCAAGAAGCGCCCAAATCAGAATACGCATAAGGCGCATGAGAATATTTTGAGCCTTATCCATTTCACCGGCCCCGGTCAAATGAGAAATCGCCGGCATGAAAGCTACGCTTGGCTGATTGACAAGTTCCCTTGTGAGCATAGGTGCCTTGCGGGTCAAAGATAAAACCGCCACACTTTCCGGACCAAGGAAACGGCTTATTATAAACAAGTCAAAATTACTGGCCACTATACCGGCAGTACGCCCAAGAAACGTATAAGATAAAAGCTTTATTATCTGAAAAAAACTGTTGAACGAAAATCGAAAACCAATCTTTTCGCCGACAAATCTCCAGACAAGGTAAGAAAACTGCCCCAATATATAAAAAATGCCGCAAAACAATGAACCAATCGCAAGAGCAAGTATGCCAAATCCCCTGTAAAGCAGGACTATCTGCAAAACGAGCGCCAGTACGGTGATAACAATGTAAATTAACCCATACCCCAAACTGCTCTGTAAACCTTGATTGATCGCAGAAATGGAAAAAGAAAAAAGATTAAGTGAATTACCTACCACGGCAAGGAAAAAAGCCAATACAATCACTGAGGCATCCACGTTAACAGGCA
>JBAYCO010000224.1:0-6777 GCA_041668685.1 Victivallaceae bacterium
CGAATTTCCCTGGTATAACAGGAATACCGCCAGGATGCGTGAAATCGGCAGACAGGCGCTTGAAGCCTTTTTAAAAATGGAAGTACTGTCTAAAGTTTCATAAGAAAAAGTGAAAGGATGACGAAACCGACGTATCGAGACGCGAATTAAGAATATTTGATTTAATATATCAATAGCTTGCGTTCAAAGAACGCATAACAAGTAGGCCGGCTTTCGATGAAAGCGGCAGCGAACGACATTATATGGCCTGATAACGTTTCATGTCGCCGGTCTCATCGAGACACGGCGCTACTTCAGGCCGCAAATTAAAAATTCAGCCTGAAATGGTATAATTTATCGGGAAATATACTTGTTTATTGAATATTCCTTGAAATATTCGCAAACCGGTAGTCGCAGGAGCAGCCTGCTCCGCGACCAAGACGTTCGCCGGGCCGAGTCGCGTAGCCATACGGCCGCGGCGCGAGATCAAGCGGAAAATCGGGAAGTTAACCCCGAAATGTGAGTAAATAGAACAAACGGATCATAGGAGAAGTTATTCTGATGTTACCGGAAAACATGTTGAAATCTCCTGCTCTTAAAGTAGAGCTGGATAACGGAACTACAATAAACCTTTACCAGACGGGAACTGAGGTCTGGCGCGCTGCCGGGTTGACGTTAAAGATTAAGTCTGATCCTTCCTCCGGAAAAATCGTATTCAAGCCGGTTCTGGAGGCGGAAAAAGACATTTGCGGTATTGCCGCTTTGGAACTTTTTTCGTTGGCGATACCGGGGAATGCCTTCCGCATCCTGCGTTTCGGCCTGAACATGCCCGGAGACCAGGCCGGTTTTTACAGAATGGATGGAAACGGCTTTTCTGCGCCCCTGAAAAATGGGGATCGGCTTTTTGCTTCGGAAAGCGCGGATAAATGCCGTCTTGCCGCTAACAGCCTTTTATGCTTCAAACCGGAAAACTCCGGCGAAATTACTTTGCTCGGCGCCGCTTCCTTCGACAAAACCGAAGGCACTGTCGAATTCGAATTCAATAAGGCCGCCGATGAAGCGCAAGTTACTTATAAAATGATTCTCGACAACATGAAGCCGGCGGCCGGGCAAACCCTCACGCTGGACAATTTCGTCGTTATGACAGGACATGACCTGAACCGCTTGCTTGAAGATTGGGCGGAACTTACGGCCCGCAATTGCGGAGCGCGTGTTCCGGCGAATATTCCCGCCGGCTGGAACGACTGGCAGTATTACCGCAATGAAAAAACAGCCGCGGACGTTCTTGCCAGCGCTGAAGTTATTGGCGAATTAAAAAAACAGGGATATCCATTAGATTTTGTTCAGGTAGACGGCGGTTTCTGCCTGCATTTATCCGAATGGACGCAGGTTAAGCCGGAATTCGCGCCGGGAATAAAGGAATTGTCGGGAAAAATCCGGGATTTAGGCCTGAAATTCGGTTTATGGTTCGCGCCGTATATCCAGAACGTCAATACTTCGGTTGTCAAACAGCATCCCGAATGGCTCCTGAAGGATGCGGACGGCAAACCGGTAATACTTGGCGCGTCCAATGTCGGGCGTTCGTGCCTGCTTGATTACACCGTGCCGGGAACTGAACAATGGCTGCGTGAGCAGCTTCGCCGTTTTGTCAAAGACTGGCAGGTTGCCTGGATAAAGCTGGACGGCCCCAATTATGCTTTATACCGTCAGGGGCGACTCCATGACCGGAGTAAAACCATTTCCGAAATGCTGAACCGCACCTTTGAAATTATCCGGGAGGAAGCCGGAACGGAAACGTTGGTTGAGGGCGAAGGCATGATGGGACTGGCCCTGGGAAAAGTTGATTTGCATCGGGTCCAGACCGACAACCATCCTAAATGGTATGACCATAACGGCGGTACGGAAGCATATGCGCCCCGCGTATACGGTAAGGAACTGCTCATGGGATTTCTCCATGGCCGCTGGTGGTGCAATCACCGGGAAAATGTCATTCTGCGCAACTATCCGTCCGAATTCTGTCACGTCAGGACAGCTAATCCGCAAGCGATGGAACAGGCTTTCAACGAACCGGAATTCCGAACCCAGTTGACTGCGGCGGTTATGGGTTCAGGTGGGCTGTTACTGACTGACCCCATGCGGGAATTGATGCGGGACAGCGAACGCTTCGCATGGATTGCAAAACTGCTGCCGGTTTACAACCGGGCGGCGAAAATAGTCGATGCGTTTCCGGCTGGTCGCTATCCTGCCGTCTACAAACTTCCGGTCGATAAAGACCTGTTTATTTATTCCTTCACTAACTGGAACGATAAAATCGAGGATTTTAAATGCGAGCTGCCGGATAATGGGGAATTCCATGCTTATTCCGTATTTGAACGGAAAGTTCTTGGAATTTATCGCGGCAGTCTGGAAGTCGCCGGGATTACCGCGCATGACAGCCGGATCGTCGTTTTAAAAAGGCGGAAAAACCGGCCGCAGCTTATCGCTGCAGATCTGCATTTGCTGCCGGGAACCGTGGACGTGAAAAACTGCCGTTATCATGGCCGTACCCTGGAGTTTGAAATCTGTCATTTTAAACAGGATGACAACAGTCTTTTCCTGGCGGCGAACGGCCATGGGATAACTGGTATTGAAACTGACGCGCTGCGTTTCTCTGTAGATAAGTTTGATCCTGAATATCCGGTAATACGCTTTCAGGGCAGGCCGGGAAAAACCGTTTTCCGGATTGAGTGGAGTAAAAATTTATGTTGACGATAGATAAATCCGCTTACGAAAACGGGTTGCTACAGGGGAAGCTTACGGGAAAGTACTTAAGACGAAAGCTCGACACAATACGCAAAATTGCCCAAAAAACTGATTATTCCGGCAATGTTTTCACGAGCAGAAGCAGGGATTTTACAAATCTCCTGAAAAAAGTCGCTCCCGCATGGCTTGAAGAGGCTAAAGGAATTGCCGACGGCGCGGGGATGAACGCGGACGAACTCCTTATGCTTAACAGTCCGCCGTCTGACACTTTCAGCAAGGGAGGGATGAACTGTACCTCGTTCATGCGCATCGGCGACCGGGAGAACCTCCTCTTTAAAATCCGTGACGAACGTAACTGGACTCAGCATTTCGTTATCAAAAAGAATGGAAACGCCATGCGTTTTCAAGCCGGAACCGACATCGGTAATCTTGGCGTCGCGTATTTTTTCAATGAAAACTGTATTGCCGGGGCCAACAACACCGGCTCCGAGTCAAAGGACATTTCCGACGAACCGCGTTTGTCCGACTGCCATATTTTACGGCTTTTCGCGGAACAGTGCAAAAGTGTTGATGACGCCCCGGTACTGCTGGAAAAACTGCTTAAGGCGAAAGCGGTCGGCGGCGCCGGCCGGGACCGGGGCATAATATTCCTGTTGGTCGATAAGGAAAAGGGAATGCTTTTGGAATGTACCTCGGAAGACTATGCGCTGCGCGTTATTGACAACGGCATTCTTTCTGTTTCCAACCACTATTTGACCCGTAAAGCTCAAAGTTGGAAATTAAAAAAACCGAGAAGAAATACCGTGTTACGAAAAAAACGGATTGACGAATTGCTGGACACGTGCGCGGATAATCCGACCTTGAAAGACATAATGCGTTTCAGCCGCGACCGGAAACATTTACCCCATGCTCTTTGTAATGATGACGGCAAACATTTCTGGATGACCCTCTCGGCCGCTGCCCAGGTGATCAATCGTCAGGAGCCGGGCAATTCCCGGCAGCTTTTTTGCTGTGGGAATACCAGGAATTCATTTTATCTTCCTTTCAGTGTTCGGGAAAACAATAATTTTCTTCCTCTCGTAAGCGGCGATTTTTATGAGACTGCCGACAAATTATACAAAAAATTCGCCTGCGGCGATCATTTACTCAGAGAACAAAGAAAGTTTGAACGCGAAATCATTAAATCAATGGCCCAAAACCGTTTCCCTGAGAAACTTGAACAAACCGCGTTCAACATCTTGAAATTTACTTTCGCCAAACAAAATCCTGTCAATTAGTTTTTACTGGGAACAGCCTCGCAGGTCTATTTCCCATTTGTCGATAACTTCGTTTTCGCGGACGACCCAGATGGAATCATAAAGATTGATCGTCGGGTCGCAGTGCGAGGCGCTTAATTCTATTACGTCGCCGAGATAAGGTTTTATATCTTCGTGTCCGAAGAATACTTTGCCTTGTTCATCGCCGAACCATTCATAACGCCAGGCACTTCCGGTCGGGTTCAGCACATAGGGCGGGGCGTGCGGCGTGAAATACATGGCCTTTAAACCGGCGTCAACGGTTACGAAGTTTTTCCGGTTTACGCTGATGACTGAAGTCAGCAGGCTCAGGGACGGCTTGAATACGGTGAAATTTTCCGTGCCGTTCCGGCCGCCGATATTGCAGTATTCCGCATCCATCAGGCAATATGAGCCGACTTGCAGATCAGTTAATTCAGGAATGTCAGTATCGATATTGAAGGTTCCGGTACCGGTGCCGGTAAAGATTTTCATCGGCAGGCCGGTATTACGCATTTTCCGGAAAACTTCGGCAGCTTTCCGCATCAGTTCAAGGGATTTTTCCCGCCGTTCCTCAAAGTTGTTTATATGTTGAACAAGTCCGGCATAACATTGGATTCCCTCCAGTTTCAGACCCGGCAGTCCGTTTATGAATTCGGCCAGGGGCAGGGCGTCGGCATAGGCAATCCCGGTGCGTCCCATTTCCGGATCTATGTCGACGAGCGCCCTTAACGGCAGTCCGTTGTTGCGTTCGAGTGCGGCGGCGCTTAAGGTTTCGGCGTTTTGGCGGTTGTCGATCACAACCATAAGTTCAGGCGCAAGTTTCAGGCCGTCGAATAAATTTCTGATTTTGGCATCGGTGACAACCGGGGACGTTACGAGGATATTGTTTATTCCGGCGTCAATCAGTTTGCGCGCTTCAGAAATTTTTGCGACGCAGAGCCCGGCGCATCCGCCCGTTGCGAGCTGGCGTTTGGCGATAGCCGAACATTTGTGGGTTTTTACGTGCGGACGGAGGTTTTTGCCCCGGTCAAGGGCGAAATCCCGCATCAGGATCAGGTTTCTCTCAAATATATCAATATCCAATACCAGACAGGGCGTATCCAGTTCCGTTTTCCGCATGACCATTATCCTCCAGTGTTATAAAAAGTGATATCCGCTATTTTTTTTCGCGTTCATGAAGTTTTGAAAAACGACGGCTTCGTTTGTCACGGCGTCTTTTGGCGGGCGGCGCCTGTCCGCCGCGCCGCTGCTTCTTCAGTACCGCCATTTGCGGACGGCGTTCGGCGAGACCGCGGTTGACCGGAATAGTTTCGCCGTCGGCGCTTTTTCCGCAGTAATACATTGCCGCTCCCATCGTCATAGGCAACGGTATATAATCCTGAACCTGCTGCGGGCTCCAGTTGTGCTGGTTAAGGAAGTCATCAACCGTTTTCATTTCTTCTTCGGTGCAGCCTGGAAAATTTGAAATGAACAGCGGAATAAGATACTGTTTTTTTCCGGCCGCTTCGCTGTCTTCGTCAAAAGTTTTCATAAATTCATAAAAGTCTTTCGCCGGGTTTTTGCGCATTAACCTGAGAACTTTCGGATGCAGGTGTTCCGGAGCTACTTTCATGTGTCCGGATACGTGGTTGAAAATAATTTCACGCATCAGTTTTCTCTGTTTTACCGCCAGGTCGAGACGTATTCCGGAATTTATATAGACGTGTTTTACGCCGGGAATTTCCCTGACTTTCCGCAACAGCCTGACCAGGTCTTCGCATTCGGCCTGATAATTCGGGCAGGGTGCCGGGAACAGGCAGGAAATCCGATGGCATTTTACGCATTTTTCGGCATCAATGGGACCGCTGTTGTAAATATTGCCGGCGGCGCCTCCGATATCACTGATCGTGCCTTTGAAATTCTGTTGTTTGGCGAGACGCTCCGCCTGGCGCAGTATCGACGCCTGGCTGCGGGAACGGATCGAGCGGCCCTGGTGCGCCACCAGGCCGCAGAAACTACAGCCGCCGGGACAGCCGCGAACCGCCGGGATTGAATGTTTAATGGTTTCAAATGCCGGGATCGTTTTTTTATATTTGGGGCGCGGCAGGTTGGTAAAGGGCAGATCATAAATATTATCGAGCTCTTCCGTACTCAGCGGCATTGCCGGAGCCTCCACAACCAGCAACCGTTCCCCGTAACTCTGAATCAAACCGCGCGCATTGCACGGATTCATTTCCTGTTCGACCAGAACGGTGCTGCGCAGCAGAGCGTCCCTGTCGTTTTGCATTTCCTGCCACGACGGCAGTTCGAGATAGCCGGAAGGATTGAAATTGTTCGCTTCATTTTTCCCCATTAACACGGCGGTTCCGCGAATTCCGCGTAACGGTTTGCCGGTTTCCAGGCGCGAAACGATTTCTGTTACCGGATTTTCCCCCATGCCGAAAATCAGGATGTCAGCCTTGGAGTCCAGAAGGACGCTTGGCCGGAGTTTATCCTGCCAGTAATCATAATGCGCCACCCGGCGCAGACTCGCGCCGACTCCGCCGAGAAAAACGGTTTTGCCGGGAAAGGCGCGGCGCGCAAGCTGGGAATATACTATTTCCGCGTGGGGCGGTCTTTTTCCGGTTTCTCCGCCTTCCGAGTAGGCGTCGCTTTTTCGCAGGCGGCGGGCCGCGGTGTAGATGTTCACCATTGAGTCGAGGTTGCCGGAGCTTACGCCGCAGCAAAGCCGGGGCCGGCCCATGATTTGCAGCGAAGCCGGGTCGGTCCAGTCCGGCTGCGCTATAATTCCGACGCGGTA
>JBAYCO010000225.1:0-6776 GCA_041668685.1 Victivallaceae bacterium
CAGCGGTCTTCGTCATAGAGCCATGCGTCCATGCCAAGCTTCTTTGCCTCATCAATACAGGCATTAATCAGTTCGAACCATTCACTCGATAAATAAGGTGTCGCCAGCCCTATTCTTGAATGCATGAAAAAACCGCCCATCCCCATGTCCTTGAAAATACGAATCTGGCGTCGCAGTTCCGCTTCATCCAGTTTGCCATTCCATGACCAGAACGGGGCGGAACGGAATTTTCTATCCGGTTCAAACCATGTCTTAAGTGAAAAACGTTTATTTGTCATACCGCATCTCCGATTTTTGGAAACAACTGCATAAGGTTTCATAGGACTGCTCAGTTCCATAATCGGTCTCAATGAAGATCGGAGCATGTGTAATCCGTCCGTTCCGCCAGGCATGGAAAAAAGAAAAATATGAGATCAGGGGACCGAATACACTTTTGATTGGCTGATGATTCTTCAGCGTTCCATCAGTTGCAGCGGTCACCTGATGCAGATGATAACCGTTGATTAAATTACCGGCCGCGGCGTACCACTGACCGATAGTGAAAATACTGGAATAAGGAGCGTTATTTCTGGCGTGCCCGATGTCAAAATGCAGCCCGATCTCAGAATTACGGCACAGGGTTCGCAATTCTCTAATCCACGCGATACATTCATCAGGCGTATAGCCGAAACCGCGATGTTCATCCGGTTTTTCTCCCTGACGCATATGTAGATTCTCGATGCCGACGGAAATATTGCAGGCCTGAGCGTGGTTTGCCAAACGTACGAACACATCCAGAAATTGCGCCTTAACATGAGGAACAGCCAGCAGCGCGACAGAACAGCGCGGTATATGAACAGTCAAATGGTCAATCTTCAGTGCCGCTGCAAGTTTGAATGCCGTTGGGACTTCATTTTGTGCGAGAGTATTGTTCACACTGTCCCAGGATATGTCTGGAAAGTGCAGCGAAAGTACCTCTCCACCGCATTTGCGCCAACATTGAATTGCGGTCGAGAGCTGGGGCAACGACAGTTCTCTGATCGCCTCAAAACGCATTTCCAGGCACTTTATTCGCCGTAATGTGGCATAATCTATTCCCTTGAGCGTATTATGCATAGTCGAAATACCGAGCAACGCCGCAAATTCATCTCTTTCCTCACGAGTATTGAATATGGAATCTCCTGAGGAGAAAGCGATATCCCGCCGCTGCCAGTTTTCGAAAGCCGGTTTATATTCAAATATATGCAATGCGGGTGGCGCTCCGATTGCCTTGTCGGGATCCAGCCCGCGAACAATATGGGCCTCTCCGTCACCGAGTTTCTGTTCACGATCCAAATGTTCATGGCCGGCGACAAAAATCGCGCCGCGCGGCCGGCGAAACAGTTCTTTTACCTGCTCACATATCGCTGGCTCCAGAGTTTCCAAAGGATAATGCGCTACCAGCATAAGGCTTTCCGAACGCATTGCGGACAGTTTTTTCAATTGCGTGCTTTGTACATCTGACGGGTCGAATACGGCCACGATTCCATGCTCAAGCCGGTAAAAATCTTCACCAGTGAAAATTTCCTGAAATTCCGGGGTGTCAAGTTCAGTATTGCCCGTCGCCGCCAGAAACGGTAATCCGACCGCCTCCAGTTTAGCCCGGAGCCGCTTTGCTGCTTCAACGGCTCCAGCCTGGATCATATCCCCGGCTGAAACAATAAGCTGCACCTGTTCCGTGGCCGCGGTATTCAGCGCCCAGCCCAGTATCTCCTCATTTAGCGTATCCGTACGGTCTGGCAAATGCAGATCCGCGAGTATGGCGATTTTCATAATTTATTTCCGGTTAAAAGTTAAATCTGAGCCTTTCGGGAGTTACCCCACGTCGGTTACCGGGCGGCACATCTGCTTTTTGGCATTCTTTTTTGCAAAATCCCTGACGGTATCAAAGTAAAATTCATCGCCGTCATGGGCGACAGCGCATTCATAAGGCAGCGCCCGGCACAGTTTCAGCAATTCATCTTCGCCTTTGCCATGCCATCGGTCGGCAACGTGATTGAAAATGATCTTGCCGATCGAACACCTTGACAATGCCTTGATATCGCGTTCCAGATCAATATGAGTTGACTCACAAATACAAATATCACACGGTTCGTCAAATACAATCTGCGGAAAGTCGCTGAAATCATTTTTCAGGTCGCCGGTATAAACCAAACGGAAACCGTCGACAAAATCAAAACAATACCCGAAACTGTTTTCCAACGTCGCTTCATCCTCCAGATGGCGGGTTGGCAAGGCAGTTATTTTCACACTGTTATCGGCAAATACATATCCCGGCTGCGTAACCTTGAAATCAAGCAGTTCCGGTTTCCAGGTGCGGTGCTGTACTTCAACCCAACCGAGGAGTCCTTCAATAGCGGCCCGGCTGGGCATGAAGATTTCCGTATGCTGGCCGTTAACCGGGTATTTCGCCAGGGATTTTATCAGCCCCGGCAGCCCGCCGACATGATCGTCGTGCATGTGAGTTATGAAAACCGCCTGCAGCGCCGATAGCGCGGCGCCGTGGCGGATGATCAGCGCATTGACCGGAGCTCCGGCATCAATCAGATACGACTTATTCCCCGATAATATCAGGGTCGCAGAATTGAACCGGCAATATGTCGGATCGCCATGGCTGGTACCGAGAGTGATAATTTTACGACGCATTACAGTTCTAGTTCCTAAATTTGATAATACCGAATTTCGCCGGATAAAAGTGAATGAACTGACCAGTTGGCGACCAGCAACTTAATTGTTCGCCGTTCCTGCTTATCGCCTGGTTGCGATAGCGGTAGAAATTGGCGGAAATTGATTTGCCCGCCAGCGCGCCGCCGTCAAGTCCAAGCGCCTTGAAAGGAATGGCGATTTCAATGCTCCAGCGGTTTTTCCCTTTTGACGCCGTGACTTTACAGTTGCTGTTGTAGGCGGTATTAAGCGAAGTTGCATCAATGATACCGTGATTGGCGTCCCATACCGTACCCTGGGCGGAAATAAAGAACTGGAAGTATTTATTCGGCCGGGCCGGGTCAGGACAGATGAATATCTCTACGCCGTCATCGTTCCAAACCGCCCCCTGGTCAGTTTTTTCCGCTTTGGTTCTAAGCTTGTCCATCTGCGGTTCAAACGCAATCAGCTTGAAATAAAGTGTCGTATTGTCATATCCGGCATAGAGCCATGATTTAACAGTTGTGGCCTCACCGGTTTTTGCCGCAAATTCTTGCGGCTTGGCGGTATAACGGTCAGTGGCTGAATTCGATCTTACGAGCGTTATTTCCGGTATTTGTGTTCTCATTATACTCCGGATCGAAGCGGCCCCCTTGGCGAACTCTTTATATATTAATTTAACCCGTTTATGATAAACTGAAGTTTTCGGGGTCTTTTTTAAGGCGGTTTCAAGCAACGCGGTAAATCTGTTCAGCACCGAAGTCGGATAAACAACAGAAGGCGAGAGATCATTACGAATCGAGCCAAGTCCAGCCTTGAGATATTTGGCGCCGACCTCATTGCGCCGCTTTTCCGCAGAGAGCCAGAATTCCCGCATTTCACTTTCCGCCGGACCATAAAAAAGCTTGAAGTATTCATCCAGCATCCGGTTGACGTCAGCATGACAGTTCCAGTAAAGCTGACTGGTGACATATAAATTAATATGCTGCATGCCAGGATATCCTATCCTGCCTTTTTCCAATGGATTTTCAACGAATTCTCCCTTGGAACCGATTTTTTTCAAATATCGCAGATCCTCGGAAATAAGCCCGGTAAACTGTACCGGCAGGTTCCGCCAAGGCAGATCGGTATCCAAATAATAATCCCAGAAATAAAGCCTGGAGCCGACTGTTTTACGCCATGCTTCAATTCGCGCCCGGACATTCTTTTTGTAGGCGTCATTAAGGAAACTGCTCCTGCGTTTACACAGCATTACAACCACGTTAGGCTGCATTTCTTTCGGGTTATCAGGGGGATCACTATATTTTTTGTAAGCGGCGCAGCCGATATATTTGCCGGGATACTTTTTCGCCACACCGGCAGCGACTTTGTTGACGAAACCGAATATATGATTGGAGAAAATTCCGGTGTCTGGATTGGCCTTATGATTCACTTCCGCCGCGCACTTCGGACATTCGCATATCCGGTTGAGCGCATCGCCGGGAACTACCGGGTAAATAAGCTGTTCCGGATTATCCTTGAAATATTTGCAGATAGTATCAATCCACAATTTAACCACCGCCGGATTGCTGAGGCACAAGTGGCCATGGCCAACGCAGCATTTGCCCCCGGCAATATCCCTTTTGCCGTCAACCAGCGCAAAGTATTCAGGATGAGTTTTGGCATAGTGTTTAAAAAACTGAAAACTATGGTTGATCTGTACCGGAGCGGGACCGCCTAATCTGAGGCGTTTAAACCATAATGCTCCCTCCGGATCGCGTTGGAAAAGACAGTAACGCGGAAAGCGGTATTCGAAATCCGGATTTACGCTTATGTCGAGTTCCGGGACAAGCACCGCTTTTTTCGGCGGGACAACCGTACCGAGAGGCCCCGGCATATACCAGCGTATTCCACAATATTTCTGCAAAAAGTAATATACTCCGAACAAGGAACCGCATTCTCCGAAAGCACCCAGGTTCATTTTGCTGTTAAACACCGTACACCTGTCCCACGGGTCCCGGAAACCGATAAGCGGCGGGCCGCTGTAGTCCCTTCCTATTATTGCGAAGAAGCCCGGACGGGCGACAATTCTGAAGCCGTCGCTTTTGAGATTACCGGCAGTGATATTATGTTTTTTCAGTCCGGGGCTGCCGCCGATAAAAATTTTAGGCTCGGTGGTATTTCCGTAACCATTGTCGCATATCTTCAATTCCGCCCCGCACGATTGCCGGATGAATCCGGCAAGTTCCTTTGCCGCCAGACGGACGCTGGAAGGAGCATCGGCGGCAATAACAATCTCGCCATAAGGTTTTCCGCCGCTTTGCCGAAAAGCGTCGGACACCGCGAATACTGATAAAGCTGTCATAATCAAAAATCCGAATAAAAGTTTTTTCATCAATATTTTTCTGCACTGCCCACATAAATACGGGAAATAAAAACAATCCTTTCTGAAATTTTTACGGCTTTTTCTCGATTGTCTGCTCATAAGATCAATTTTTGACATAGCATATTCCTTTTTTTTATTCAGATTTAATTTTTAACCGCCCGGCAATTACTTCCGTCGAACAGTATTCGCTCTATATTGTCCAGGTAAATACCAGTTATATCCTCGCCGTATTCCGCGCTCGCGTCCAGCGCATCACGGGCAAACCACAAGGCTGGAGAAAAATGCGTCATATCCACCTGTCCGGGTGCGAGCGCCAGCATCAGCGAAGTCTCCATTTTCCCGGCGTGGTCAGGCGGATATTTTCGACTGATCTCCGCATTGTCCAGAGGATGAATCCGTATATAGTCAAATGGATTGTTGCCTTCGCAATAATTTTTCATGCTTTCATCCCCCCACCAGCCGCGTCCATCCCGTTTTTCGAAAAAAGCGAAGAGGCTGCGCCGCGCGGCAAAACGGAACGCCAAGTCAGTGGGCATACCCTGGACAAAGTTTTCGCTCTGATGAAAAATAAAACCATGGATATTGCGGAAGCCGATCTCCAACAGGCTGCGGAACAATTCCTCCGCAAAACGGCATACCGCCATGGAATCTATTTCAACGCTTCCTTTGCTGACGGCATCCGCCACCGCATAACTGGCGCTGCCGTAACAAAACGCGGGCATAAGCACCATTTCCGGATGTTTCGCTTCAAGGCGTTCCAAAATAATTTCCACTACTGTCGTATCAACTCCCAGCGGCAAGTGTTCGGCATGATATTCGAGCACGCCGAGCGGCAAAACGACCGGAACGTTTTTTTCAATCGCTTCGCGCAACTGGTAAGGTAGCATTTTCTTGTAGCGCATGTTCAAAACCTTCTTTTGCTTATTTCAAATTTAACATTGTGCGATATACTGACACTTCACCGTCAAGCATCGTTCGCACCTGCTTGACTTTCCACTCCAGATGCCAACGGTCGCAAACATATTCCATGCTGGGTTCCCAGCCAAGCCGGGAATCAACTTCGACAAGCGGAATCGTTGCAAGGGCATTTTCAATTTCTTTTATGGCGAGCGTTTCAATCTCGCTCAGCAGCCGCAGTGACTTTTCTACTGAATTCGACGTCGTCAGCGCGGTATTCAAAATCCACCATTTTTTAGTGTTGATACCGGTAATTATGCAATTGGCGATAAAGCGGCCGAGGTTCAATTCTGTTTCAATTTCGCCGCGCCTCGGCTCGGGAGTCAATGCCAACGCTTTCTCCATCGCGGCAATGCCCCGTCTCCAGAGTTTCAGCATCCGGTGCAACGATTTGAGCTCAACCGGACAGCGAATAGCTCCCGGTGTCTGGCCGGCATTCTCAAACGGCTGATACATGGTTTTGATAATCGAATTACCGAAATGGGCTTCTGGTGCGGTAGGAAAGGCAATCTCTTTGCCGGACATGGTACGGGTAATGTTTGGATGGAATATTAAAGGATAGGCGGGGCCTACCCGGAACGGGCCGTATTGATCCTCATTGCTCGGGACATAATACCCGATAGCCTCGCTCCACAAATCCCAAGCCCTGAGCAAGTGAGAAGACGCCCGGCCGCCGGAACGGCGTTCCGCCAGTTGCCTGAGTAAATTGTCAATATCCGCCTGCGGGCTCTGAAAATACCATTTTGCCAGTTCCGTAATAACTGAAGGCCACCAGCCGTAATGGTGATTTTCG
>JBAYCO010000226.1:0-6750 GCA_041668685.1 Victivallaceae bacterium
GCAATTCCGCTTGCCGTTTTACCCGGACAGCGGACGCATAATTACACCCCGGCCACCAAAATGCTCATTTTCCGGCTGTTTCTGATGTTCAAATTCCGGCCATTTCTCGTGCGCGTCCACAAAGACCCCTGCACCTTATTATTTATTTAATTTCCTCGGTTTTTATTTGGATCAGGAGGATATTAATAAACAAGAATTCTTAAAAACAATATCTGTTGAAGATATAGAAGTTATATATGATAAATTTGCAATTTTATCACAAAAATATCATAATGCATTTAGAGAAAAACATAAGCTAGAATATAACTATATGATTAAACATAAGATTGATTATGAAATTATGGAACATGAATTAAGAAAACACCTTGATTCATTAAAAGATTACAATATGCCAGAATATACAAAATTGATGAATGTGTTTAATAAAATTAACAAATATTACCAATCTGAACAATAGTATATACAATTCCGCCAACCACTACACAGAACAAAAATGTGTTTTTTAAATTTGACATGTATCAAAAATGATACTATTATATACTATGAAAGATAATGAAATAATTTTACAAGTAGTGTTTTTCAAAACCCTGAACGGTAAAGAGCCAGTCCGTGAATGGTTGCTTTCTTTGCCGGAAGCACAGAAAAAAGCTATTGGCACGGAAATAAAGGTAGTGCAATACGGCTGGCCTCTCGGAATGCCGGTAGTACGAAAAATGACAAGTGATTTATGGGAAGTCAGGATAAATATTCCGGCAGGTATTGCACGGATTTTGTTTACCGTTGACGAGGGCTTAATGGTATTATTACACGGATTTATAAAGAAATCACAGAAGACGCCAGAGAATGAACTAAAAACAGCTAAAAAACGCCTTCAACAGTACAGGAGCGAATAATTATGAGAAAACAAAATAAACATATCGGCAGTAGCTTTGACGACTTCTTAAATGAAAACAAGATGCTCGACCAATGCGAAGCCGCCGCAATCAAAAAAGTTTTGGCATGGCAGATTGAGGAAGCGATGCAGGAAGCCAATATAAGCAAAGCGGAATTAGCCAGGAGAATGCACACCAGCCGCGCCGGGGTTGACCGTCTTTTAAATCCTGACAATCCATCAATAACCCTGCAAAGCATTGAAAAAGCCGCCCGCGCCGTTAATCGTCGGGTAAGTTTTGAACTAACTCCAGCGTAATACCGATTCGCAATAAGATAGTAATTGTAATTTATTATATGTTTGTATTCAGGGCTGTAAGCACGTAATAATGGTTGGATGATTATTGCGTGCTTACAGCCCTTATGATTGAACGGTACATTGAAACCCAGGGCTTCACCCTGGGCTATGATATTACGAGCTTTCAGCTCTGTTATTTTACCAAGCCTTAAGTTATTAATCGGTATAAGGCAGATTCTGTGAGTTGGATATTCCGCGTTAGATATTGAAAACTAGAGAAGAAGATGGTCGGGGTAGCAGGATTCGAACCTGCGACCCTCTGCTCCCAAAGCAGATGCGCTAGCCAGACTGCGCTATACCCCGAATCAATTAAGGAAATTATTATACTTGCCTTTAAGAAATAAACAAGCCGGGAAAAGAAAAAAATACTAAGTTCCAATACCCGGATTGCGGTTTTCCCATGAAGCAGGATAGTTCTGGGGGATATTGCTGTAACCGCGCCTTTCGATTGGCGTATTACAGGACGTAAGAAAAATTGCCAGAAAAACCGAAATGGATAATATTATATATATGCTATTTCTTTTCATCTTTTTTATCTGCCTTATTTGCCGGAACCGCCGGCTTTTCCGCACCTTTAGGAGTTTCAGCTTTTGCATCGGCTTCAGCAGCTTTATCTTTTTCAGTATCCCCCTTGGGAGAACTGGGGAAATAACGTTCCTGAAGGGAGTTGACCAAGTCGTACTGAAGCATTTCATGAACTTGCAGGAAAACCGCCGCCCCAAGAGCAAGGACTGTCAAAACAATTATAACACAAAAGGTTTTACTGTTAAACACGATTTTTCTCCCGGTTATTTCGTCGTCGTGATAGCGTCAACTTGGGCTTCTGAAAAGAATACTGTATCACCAACCGCTACACTTTGCCCTTTAACTGTAGACAACACGTTGGCGATCGAACAGTCTTCATTAACTTTCATGATTTTTATTTCACCAATATATTTGCCTTTCGGGGATTCAATATTGCGGGCGACAATCATTTGGGCATTAACCGGAATTACAGGATTAGGCTTGTTGACTTTAGTACCGATCTTCTGTTCGACAATAGTTCCGGAACCGATATCAACAACAACAAAGCCGTATTTACGGTCGACTTTAATAATTTTCCCCTGAACCGCAAGACGCGCGTCTTTAGAGCCGTCCAGCCATGGATCCACGACTATATCAATATCTTTATCGCCGTTAATGATTTTTTTCAGGCGCTTTATCTCCAGGATTTTCTTTTTCATCAGTTCATTCAGGCCGTCAATCCGTCCGTCTCTGGCTTTTATCGTCTTCTGCAAATCAGCGACTTTGTCTCCCTTATCCTGAATTGTCCTTTGAGCCTCGATATATTTACTGTTAAGTTTTCTTACCGCGCTGACGACTTTGGCAGTTGAACTTTTGTAAGATGATCCGCTGAAATTCAACTGCGAAGATTCCCCGGTTACGGAATAGATAGTCCGGAACTGTCTGTCCGCATCATTAATCCGGCTGTTGATGAAATTTATTTTCTGGTTGAACTTATTTATCTCACTGGTATAATTCGAGCCTTTAAGAGCGCTGACAGTCAAGTCTACGCTGACTTTCCGGGCGCTGTCACAGATTTTCTGAAGAATTTCATTTTGGCGTTCAGTAACATCCTGAACTTTGCTCACAACCGCGCTGGTATTTGTCTGGTAACTTTTCAGGGCCTGAAAATCAGCTAAAGGTTTGACATTATCCATTTCAACAGTTTCAGCAATACTCCTGAGAGCTTTGGCCATGTTATCGCGTTCCGTCACGACATTGGATGCGTGTTCCGGCAATTTGGGGAGTTTCTGGTCTAAATCTTCATATTTGTTATGTTTGAGCTCTTCTACGGTAAGCGCTTTAGCAACTTCAGTACCGCTGCCCTGGTCAAGAGAGACCGCCGATTTGTTTACGGTCTGCGCCATCTTTTCCCATCCGTCGATTAGCTGAGCGCGTTTTTCATATAAAAAGAAAGAAAAAACGGCAGTGGCGACGGCTAAAAGCAGAATTAAGATACTAAGAAAAATGTTAAGCACTTTCATTATAAAGACTCCTGTCACTATGTCAGATATGTAATTAGCCTGTTCAAATTGCGAAAAAGTGAATATACAGTGCTTACATTTAGCATTAAAAAAACAAAAAGCAAACTCCAAAACATTTAACATTTGCTTCTTTGCGCGATTTTTTCCGTTTTCTAACAAAAAAAGCCGATACCCATAAAGGATACCGGCTAAAAATATTATATTTTTAAAACAGTTATTTTTTGCCTTTTTTGGCAGCTGCAGCTTTTTCGGCCGCAATGGCTTCCTGCTTTAAAGTTTCAGAGCTTGTGAAGGTGTCTTTTCCGAAGTTAACGAGGAATGAAAACGGCCAGAGCCCGTTTTTATTCAGGTTTATCAGGCCGAACTGGAATTTCGCGTTTTCACTTGAATTTACCAGACCGATCTGCCATCCTTTTTTGCCGGCGCTGTTGACTACGCCGAACTGGGAACCCTGCATTTTGCCGCTGCAAACGTTAACAAGCGATATCTGAACGCCTTTCACGTCCTTTGCCAAAGCTACGCAGCTCATCTGGAGACCGGTAACATCATCGGTTCCGGCACAGAACAGCGCCAGTTCAAAGCCTTCCACATATCCTTCACTGTAAGTGATGGGGAGGCCGAACCTGAAGCCCTTGACGTTAGCGGTTTTCATTGAAGTCGGAATGCCGAACCAAATACCGAGGTCCATAGCGCTCCATTCTTCCGCCATGGCTGAAAATCCAAGACAGAGTGCGAATACGGCGATTAACATCTTTTTCATTTTTTTCTCCTTTCCCCTTTTTCGTTTAAAAAGGATTATTGTTAAAGATTCATAAACAACACGTTAAAAACAACGTCCTCTATAAACTTCCTCCTTATTTGTTTCAGGTTAATTTTTCTTTAAACGCGCGTATTTTATCAAGGGAAAATACTTTCCCGGTAAAATCACGCAGGCATATGGAAAAAACCAACTTAATTTTCTCCACAATATAACAATAATGCATAATAACTAAAAATGCAACTTTTCTTTTAATCTTTGAGTATTTTTTCTATTCACACTTGAATTTAATTTAAAGATGATTATAATAAAATTACTGAAAACGCAGTCCTGTGGTGTAATGGTAGCACAAGTGATTCTGGTTCATTTAGTCGAGGTTCGAGTCCTTGCAGGACTGCCATTTTTTTGCCCGTTTGGGCAAAAAACATGAAGTCTGGCGAAGCCGCACTTTACTTCATGCAGCAAAACCATGCTTCACTTTATCTTCATTTTGCCGCGCAAGAACTTGACAGCGACTGAACAAACACAAGAGTTCGGGTCGAACCACTGGCGGCGGCGTTCGATTACAGTAAATCAGGGAAAAATACTTTTTTTCAGATATCATCCCTTGCTTTTTTCGGTTTTATGATTTATAATGTTATTGATAACATGTTATTGATAACACAAAGCTTTTATTGAAAGCGTTCAAGCTATGCATAAATTTAAAAGAACCAATATCCATCAAGTGGCGAAACTAGCTGATGTCAGCGCAATGACCGTGACACGGACATTCAACGGTTCCGCGCCGGTGGCGCAGAAAACCCGGGAAAGAATATTGAAAATCGCTTCCGAACTGGGTTATTATCCCAATATCATGGCGCAAAGTTTGCGTACCGGCAAGACAAAAAACATTGCTTTGTTGTGGGGGTTGGGCGGTCCGCATGGTCCAGTCAGAGTAGTACGTAATATATCAATTATCCTCAGAAATAAGGGGTATGCCGGGCATATTGCTGACAGTCTATATAATGTTGAAACCATCAAGCAATGTTTAATCGATTTTTCTAATCGTAAAGTCGATGGAATTATAATTCAACTTAATGAGTATATAAACAAAGATAAGGAAATTCATGAACTTCTGGAAAAAATTTCCAATGTGGTTTTAGTTTCCCCGATAGTTCTGGACACTGATTTTGATATTCTTATAGTAGACCCTTCCCGTGCTTTACGGGAAATCGTAGATCATTTTGTCGAGATCGGCCGGAGAAAAATGGCTTTCCTGTTGCCGCCGGATGAAGTCAAAGGGCAGGCCTTTCTAAAACAAGTAAAATTTCATGGGTTGTCGAGTTCCGCTGATTCGCTAATTTATACTAAATCCTGTTGGACGGGGAATGAAAAGGATATCGGCGATATATTCCGGAATACCGTAAAACGTAAATACGGCAGGAAAATGCCGTTTGATGCTTTGATTGTTTCCTGCGATGAAGGCGCGGCCGCACTTATCAGTTATTTGGAAGATTGCGGTTACCGAGTCCCGGCCGATATTGCGGTAAGCGGGTTCAATAACAATGATATGGCGTCTTGTTTCAGACCTCCGCTGGCTAGTGTTGATCGTTGTAGCGAGGAAGTAGCGGAAATTGTTACCGGAATGCTTTTTAACAGGATTGAACATCCGGATTTACCGCAACAGCGTAAAGTAATCGAAATGAAATTCATAAACCGTGAATCCGGGGGGTTCAAAAGTTGATGACAAAATCAAATGGACTGGTTAAAATTCAAAAAATTTTTAGGGAAAATCTCTATTCTAAATATAAGGAAAACAGAAAAATGAAAAAATCTTTACAGGACAAAACTTGTAAAAATTACAAAATTTTTACACTTATTGAACTCCTGGTTGTGATCGCGATCATAGCAATTCTTGCCTCAATGCTGTTGCCGGCGCTGAATAAGGCCAGAGATAAAGCAAAAGCAATAACGTGCGTAAGTAATTTAAAACAATGCTCTATCGCAATTATGGGATATGCCATGGATTTTAACGGGAAAATTCCTTATTACGGCTATTCAAGCGCCTGGTCAGGAAACCTTGTCGATTATGGCTACTTGAAAAGCTATAATGTAACTTTTTGTCCAACTTACCCTTTATTGAAGATTTGCCAGGGATACGGGATGCCTTATAATTTTTGTCTTTACGGCAAAATTACCAGCGTCCCTCATTCTTCTAAATCTATTCTGCTTTGTGATTCCAGAGGGAACGGTAATGCCTCATGGGCTCCAAGCGAAAACCAGTTCTGTATTATATTTTACCGTACCACAAGCAGTGGCATGGGGGTAATTCACCGCCGCCACAATGGATTTGCCAATGTCTTGTTTTGCGACGGCAGTGTCCGGGCATGCAATCAGGCTTCATTAAAAAGTATGTATTGGATGAAATCTGACGGGGAGTGGCATAATTACGATATATATTCGACCGCCATACCATAATTTTGGATAAACTTAAAGATAAGCGGAACTCCCAAAAACGTTTCCGATTGCCTTTGAATCTCGGTTGCGAATATTGTTCCGCCAGCTATGGGTACCGCTGTTTTTCTGAATGAGTTATACGGGCTATTATTCCGTAAATTATAGAGATAAAAGTTACTAGTAAAAAACCGGGCTCAAAGAACCCGGCATTGAAAAACTCCCCATAGGGGAGCAGGAGACGTTAATGGAATTCCAGAGTTTAACTCTCATGCAACGTTCCCCACGCCCCTGGAGACAGGGGC
>JBAYCO010000227.1:0-6746 GCA_041668685.1 Victivallaceae bacterium
CACTCTTTTCGCAGGTTTAAATAGTAGCTCAAGCGTCCCGCTTGAGTCATGAACGGACGGACGTTAACCGGCCACCGACACAACCGGGACGGTTGTGCTACTATCACGTAAAGCAGCACATTCCGCCTCAGGAAAAGACTGAGCCATTACAAAATTCGCCTGACGAAATCATATTTTAAACGAATTTGCTTGCAATTTCAGCTTTTCAGCTTTATCATAATGAAAGAAGGTATTTGCGTTTTTTTTTATTATTTTATGAACCCGTTTCAGTGAGAGTGTAATGACAATAATCCAAATAGAGAAAGACGGCATTATGGAATTGAGTATCTCCGGCCGTCTTGACGCCGTGTCCGCAGTTGAAGCCGATAAGGATTTCAATAAAGTTATTGACGCGGGACATGAAAATCTTCTGTTTAACCTGGACAATCTCGATTATATCAGCAGCGCCGGCCTGCGGGTATTGCTGGTGGCGGCAAAACGCATTCAGCAAAACGGCGGAAAAGTCGTAATCTGTTCTTTGTCGAATAATGTCAAGGAAGTGTTTGAGATCAGCGGCTTTTCTTCAATTTTTAACATTTTTTCGACAAATACCGACGCTGCCGATTTCCTGCTGTCTGAAAATTAGTCTACCCGCCAAATTTCCCGGTTGTTAAAAAACGCAGTATCGCTTTGTGGATAGAGCGCATGTATATCATAAGGGAATGTTCCGATCTCATAATGTAATGTTCTTTCATTCCCGGCAAACGGGTATCCTTTATTGCGACTTCCTGATCGTATTTGCCGGCGATGATCCCGATTTCCGGTCCCTCTATCAGCGGCGCCGAATGAATGACCGAATCCGGCGCGTTGCTCAATTCCGGCAGCGGTTTCAAAAGCCTGCCGGTAAAAGGCAGGTATTTTACGAAGCGGCGTGCGACTTTTGAGCCTCCGTGCGGCGGCGCCAGCATAACAATCTTTTTTATCCGGGAAATATCCAGCGGCGGAGTGCCGTTGTCTTCGCCGAGCGCATAACGGGTAAGTATCCCCCCCATGCTGTGAGTAACGAGGTTTATGGACATGTCCCGGTTTTCATCAATAATTAAGCGCAGGTACTCGCGCAAATCATCCCCGTGTGAAGCAATACCCTTGATAGCGGTTTTGTAGTCATAAATATAAACGGTAAATCCGTTTCTGCTTAAAAACCTGCCCATAGGAGACATGGCGACGCTGCGGCGGATAAGCCCGTGAACAAGGATAACTATTTCATTCCGGTCATTTTTCGGTTTGGGGGAAATTTGAAGATGGCATTTTTTGCCTCTCAGGTATTTAAATAAAATATCAAGCATATATATTCCTGCGAATTCGTTGCGGAAACTAAATTACAGCCGGAAAGTTTCAATTGCAAATTTTATTTACAGGTTCTTTTTAAGAGCCATAATTTTTGAAATGTCCGCTTAACCGTGTTATATTGCAGGGAAACTAATCGAAATATGGAAATAACCGTGGCTAAAAAATCTCAGACCGGGAAAACCCGCAAAACCGTACCGTCAAAGGAAAAGCAGAAGTTTGCGAGAATAACTCTCGCTCTTTTCATTGTCTTGGCCGCCGTCGCGTTGCTTGGCCTTGCCGGGTGGGGTACATTCCGGGTTCTTTTTACCGACAACGAACACCTTGTCCTGCGCCGGATGGAGCTGGAGGGGATGAATTCCAACCGCACCATGGCTATGGCGAAATATCTCGGTCTCAACTTGAATGAAGATAATCTTTTCAGTATAGACCTTGCCCGGCTGAAGCGCAAAGTGGAAAAAATCTCTTATATAAAAAGCGCCGGCGTGTACCGGGTGTTGCCGGACACCATCAGGATAACCGTTACCCAGCGTGTCCCGATCGCTTACTTATTCGAGTATGATTCGAAATGGGTAATGGATGAAGACGCGATTGTCCTGGACAGAAATTACTGCATGGACCTGAAATATCCTTTGCCGGTTATTCGGGATTTTCCATGTAAAACAATAAAAGCGGGAGAAAAACTTCCGGAAATGGAAGCGGCGGTGGAGCTTATAAAACTGATAAGGTATGAGTTCCTGAATTTCAAAATCAGTTCAATTTCGCTGAAAGATCCGGAAAAGATAACCTTTCTCATGATTGCGGGGAACCGCCCTTATAAAGTGATTGTTTTGCAAAATAAACTCAAAGATTCCCTTCAGAAATTGACTTCCGCGTTACGCCGGAAACAAGGCAAACGCCAGCCGACAATCGACCTGACTTTTGGAAATCAGATTATCTTCAAGTAATCCCGAATTGCAATTTCATTTGCCGTATGGTAAATTTGGTGGTGTAAAATAGTTTAAACTTTTATATGCCGGGGGAATTCATGCGTTTATTTCTGTACCTTGTTTTCGTGCTGTCAGTTTGTTCGGCATGCGCCGAAAATACTCCCGCCTTGCTTGCATGGTATAAACTTGACGGGAATTTCAAAGACGCTTCCGGCAACGGCCGTCACCTTACCCCGCGTTCCGACGCGAATATCTTTTCCGATGCTCCCCAAATACTGGGCGCTGAAAACCGCTGTTTCGGACCCACCGTGAAACGGCCGGTAAAATTCGGCGCCGTCGGGCCGGAAATTCCTCTGGACAACAAAAAAGGGTTCAGCATTTGCGGTTTCGCCCGGCTGCCGCAAAGCAATTCCTACGGCGGCTGTTTTTTCGGCTGCGGTTCAGCGGGTAAAAATTCTCCGGGCGTGCTGCTTTTCCCATCCTGGGGGATAGTAAATTCAAAAGTCGGTTCCGGCGGCGGTTACAGCTACCGGCGTTTTGCGGATCAGCAATGGCATCATTACGCGCTTGTCGTTCCGCCTCAAGGAGCGGATGGCGAATACTCGCTTTACGTTGACGGTGTGAAAGCTTATTCCGCGGCGGCGGAATACCTGCCGGGCTACGGCAAATTCAGTGTCGGTATGATAGAAATGTCGCAGGAATACGGGGTGAGGCTGGATGAAGTCAAGGTTTTTGACGGTCCGTTAAACGAAGCGCAGATAAAAAAGGAGGCCCGGAAAAACGGCCTTGTCCTGACTTTGGCGCAACAGGAATATTATGCCCGGAAGCTTACCCGTGAATTGCGCGAACGAGGCATTACCATTGGTCCGGTGCAAAGAATTTTCCCGAAAGGCCCGGTAGCCGTAAAAGGTAAACTGAAAATACATTTTATTACCAAAGATTGGATCTGCGTCGTCGGGAATTATAATGATTTCATGCGCGAACGCGTCAAAATAGAATGCGGGGCGTTCTTCAGGAAACTTGACGCAAACCGGGCAAAGGAGGAAGACTGGTCGTATAATTTCTATTACGACTTCAATACGGTAAACGTGATCGCCTCCTACCGGCCGCAAATCAAGGCGAATTTCGAAAATCCCGATTTTTTCATACTGAAGGATTCCGGCGGAAAAAAGCTTGAATTTGCGAAAAACGCCTACTGGATAAACGCTGTCGGGCTCATGCGGGTAAAAAGGGGCCTGACCGATACTTTGAAACGGGTCAAATGCGCCGCCGCGGCGCATTTCGCTTACCTGAAGCCGACGGAACCGTTGAAGCAGGGCGAAAAGTATACGTTGACTACCCGGAACGGTGAAAAAATTGAATTTTGCTATGACGAACACAAAATAATATCCCGGACAATCAAAGTAAACCAGGTGGGCTACCTGCCGGAAGCAGGACGCAAAATCGCCTACCTCGGCATGTGGCTGGCCGCGGCCGGCCCTCTGGAATTAAAGGAATGGTTCAACCGGAAATACCATATTATTGATGAAAAAACCAACAGCATCGCTTTTTCCGGCGATATCCGGCTGCGCATGAATGAACAGTATTATACCGGTGACGGCAAAGCGGTTCCATTGAACGGGGAACAAGTTTGCGAAATGGACTTTTCGGATTTCAGGAAACCGGGCAAATATCATATTTACGTACCCGGCATCGGGCGTTCATGGAGCTTCGAAATAAGTGGAAACGCTATCGGGCGGGCTTTTTATAAACATATTCGCGGGCTTTTTCACCAGCGTTCGGGGATTGCCAAAGGCCCTCCGCACACCAACTGGATAATGGGCGCTGACAACCTGCACAGTTGGGTTTCCAAATATTCCCCGGAAGACTCCGATTATTCGCCGTCCGACAATAATTACGGCTATCTGGACCAGAACGGCAGCCCGGTGGCAATTAACCGCTTTACGGTTATCTACGAAAACCGTACGGACGAAAAACTCAACGTTTACGGCGGCTGGTGGGATGCCGGGGATTTCCAGCGTCGAACCTATCATTTCCAGATTGTACAGGACCTGCTTTCCGCTTATTTCATGTTTCCGGAAAAATTCAGCGACGGACAACAGGATATTCCCGAATCCGGCAACGGCGTTCCCGATATTATCGACGAAGCGGCATGGGGCGTGGAAGTCTGGCGGAAAGCGCAGAACGCCGCGGGCGGAGTCGGCTGCTGGCTGGAAGGCGCCAGTCAGCCGAAAATAGACAATCCGGTCAAGGATACGCAGCGTTTTTATCTGGCGCTTCCGACCCGGCACAGCACCATGCAGTATGCGGCGCACGCTTCCCTGTTGGCGCGGGCTTATGTGAAGTGCGGCGACAGGGATAAAGCGGTTCTCTTTCTCGATTCGGCGGCGAAGGCCTTTAAATACGCGATCAATCCGGAAAACCAGATAAAGTACAGTTGGAACCATGATATCGGGGGCGGCAGAACCGAGGTTTACAGTTTTGTCGAGCCCCCGGAACTTCGGCCCGAAATGGTCTTTAAGGCGGCCCTTAATCTTTATGAACTTACCCGTGACAAATATTATCAGCAGTTTCTGACGGAAGAAAGGTTTAACGTAATTCTGAACAAGCTTATGTATCCGCTGAATCCGTTTTTCCTGACTGAAATATTGTCGTCGGGGCGGGATTTTTTCAGTTTCCGGCAGCAGTACCAATCAGCAGTGATAACAGAAGCCCAGAAATGGCTTGAGTATCAGGAAAATCTCGCTTATCGTAATCTCAATTTCCCGCCGGACCGCAGTTTTTTCTCTACTTTGGCCTGGGGAAACGCGATCCCGTTCAAAAAGGGCCGCGTATTCCTGATAGCCTATTGTATCAGCGGACTGTACGCCTACCGGGACGCGGCGCTGTTGCTGAACGACTGGATGAACGGCTGTAATCCGATGGGACGCGCCATGACGACCGGGCTGGGGCGGACTGCTCCTGTACGGATTTTATCCCTGCCGTCATATTCGGACGGAATATTGCCGCCGCTGCCGGGAATCACTCCTTATACATTTACTTTTAACGTAGCTTATCAGGCGTTCGACATGGTGTTCGGTTTGCGTTACGGCCCGCGGCCGGAACATTATTTTGACGGGGTGACGATTGACCTGATGCCGAAAGCGTTGAGCAAAGGCAAGGCGCTGACCGTCAGTGAAAGTTCCGAAATCCTGGATAAAATGTATCCGGTATGGCGGCGTTTCGCCAATATAGAAAGGTATGCGGTTCCGCAGAATGAGTTTACGGTATGGGAAACCATCGGCCCCTGTGCCGCCGGGCTGGCCTGCCTGCTTCCGGAGGGCTGGAAGCCGCCGCCGGAATGGAAAAACGAGATACCGGCGAAAAGCCTTGATGAAATGGACGGATATTTATTCCAGCCCTGAAAACGCATTAACAACGCTCCGTATCGATTTTAAGACAATTCGCCACTTTTTGGATAGTTTCGGCGTGATGACCGATTCCAAGGGCGAAATGATGGGTCGGGCCGGCGGCGCACCAACGTTTCAGGAAAGTCCGCACATCGGGTTCAAACCTGCCGTGGGTATTAGTGTTTCCGGTTGGGGGAATCGGGCCGGCCATAGATTCCCCTTCGGCTATGACGAATTTGAACTTCCCCGCCGCGTTGAGGGTTATTCCGAGCATGGTGATCGGGCCGGTTCTGATATTGAATTCGACACTGGCCCCGGAGCCCGGTTTGCCGTGATATTTCTTCAAACTGCGAATGACCGGTTTGCAATCGGCAATGTTCAGATGATGAGGACCGTCATGGCCGACCAGTACGGTATCGCGTTTAAAGTCTATCGGATGGAATTCCGCAAAACTGCCGCCGATATCCAGCCGGTCCATGATCATCATTGCCAGACAGGTCTTAAGGTCATATTCGCCGCACATCGGGAACCCGGCGGAAGTCAGCAGTGAATTCCCGACAATCAAATTCGTCATCAGTGTGCGCATTTCCGACCCCGCTTCGGCCTCGTAATAATAAGCAAGCCCGTCGAGTTTCCATTCACTGATGAACTGTTCAAGCGCAGCCGCTGCGCAAGCTGAGGTATTCAGGTCTTTTGCCGTTAGTTTTTCGGTGAGCGGGTCGGATTTGGGAACCGGCGTATCAAAAAAATCCAGTATCCGCCGCTCCATGGTGCGCACTTCCGCCGAAGCCGCGTTCAGTTTGCGATAATGCGCGAAAATATGATCGGGTTCGCATTGGACGACATGGCAGCCGAAGGCGGCGGTTATTGCCGTCGGGTCGGTGTGCATGTCCAGCATTGCCTCCAGGACGTGCCCCATGTGGCCGATACGCGCCCGTTTCAGGTCATGCAGGACATTGGCTGTCCGGCACCATTCGGCGATTTCCGCATCGGCAAGCGGGTCATTCTCCAGCATGCCCAGGATAAGCGGCGGCGCCGTTTTACCCATGCGTACCGCAACGCCAGTGAATTCCGGCGCCGCGCAGAGATCGTCGTTGCACAA
>JBAYCO010000228.1:0-6700 GCA_041668685.1 Victivallaceae bacterium
AAAGACAATTTATCTCTCAAAGCAATCCGGGATATTAAAAATTCGATGTCTGGCTTGGGATTCGGTTTTTCGCCCGATTATGACTATTGCGGAATTAAAGCTGAAAAAAATAATAAGGTCGTAATATTCCAACTTGATAATAATCAATCCAAACTTGAACATGAGAAGTATGTGGTTCAGCGCATAATTCTTTTCCTTAGGCTGGGAACGCTGATTGCCGCAGCCGATGGACATATAAGTTCAGATGAGATTCAGTATTTGACAAATATGATTGATGAAAACGACCTCTCCTACAACAGCAGAATGCGGCTCTGGGCTTTTCTGGAGTTTCTTTTAAACAACAAAGTTAGTAATACCTCCTTAAAAAGTAACATCGAAAAGCTTTCTCAGACGCATAAAGATTTATTAGTCCACGAGATGGTAGCATTAGTAAAAGCCGATGGAGAGATCGACAAGAACGAAATTACTCAACTGAGTAAAATATTTAAAATGCTCGGGCTTGACAGCAATTTGGCATTAACTTATTTACATCGCACACAAGCGGTTGCCAGTGAACCAGTTGTTGTTGCTCAGAAAAGCAAACAACAAGACTTTGCAATACCTTTCCCTGTTCAGGATAAAGACACCCAAAAGACGGTTATTGATTATGGAAAAGTTGCTTTGAAACAGAAAGAAACTGAAGAAGTTATTACTGTTCTGGGTGAAATTTTTCAGGAGGAGGATATTGCCGTTGAAGAAAAACAGAAAAGAGATTCGGAAGGACTGGATGATATTCACCAGAAACTATTGGACTTCCTGGTTGCAAAATCCGAATGGCCCAGGACTGAAGTTGAGGAATTCTGTGAACCGATGCAGTTGATGGTTGATGGGGCAATGGAAGTAATTAACGAATACGCAATTTCAAAATACGAAGAACCGCTTCTTGAAGGCGATGATCCGATTTATGTTGAACTCGAATTAGCACAGGAGATGCAGTATGGTTAAGATACGAAGAAGAGAACGGGACACAATTATTCAATCATTGAGAGCAGGGGTGGTTCCTCAACGAGGTTTACAGCATATACAGGTTGGTCGGGTTAATGAAATCAAGGCTTTAATTAATAACATTGACAGTGTTATCGACGGAGGTGCTTTCTTTAAGCTTATAATTGGGGAATATGGCTCAGGCAAAACTTTTTTCATTCAGTTGATAAAAACTGTTGCTTTAGAAAAGGGATTGGTTACGATACATGCTGATTTATCTCCAGAACGCAGACTTCAGGCTTCAGGAGGCCAAGCCCGAAATCTGTATTCCGAATTAATGAAGAATCTGTCTACGAGGACAAAGCCGGACGGTAACGGACTGTCCAGCATAGTTGAAAGGTTTATTACCGTTTCAAGGCAGGAATCTGATTCCAAAGGAAAGGCAGTTGAAGAAGTATTAACGGAGAAACTTAATTGCCTTTGTGAATACGTCGGCGGGTATGATTTTGCAAATGTGATTGCCGCTTACTGGAACGGTTATAATACCGGTAATGACAACTTGAAACAGGATGCTGTAAGATGGCTCAGGGCTGAATATTCCACCAAAACAGAGGCCAAGAAAAATCTTGATGTCCGGAATATAATTGACGACAATTCTTTCTATGATCATTTGAAATTAATGAGCTTGTTTGTCAAGTTGGCTGGGTATGACGGATTGCTGGTTTGTTTGGATGAAATGGTTAATCTTTATAAATTAAGCAACACTCAGGCGCGTAGTGCAAATTATGAGCAAATTCTCAGGATATTGAACGATTGTTTGCAGGGTGGAGCCGAAAACATAGGATTCTTGCTGGGAGGAACGCCTGAATTTCTTTTTGATCCGCGGAAAGGGTTGTACAGCTATGAAGCGCTGCAATCCAGATTGGCAGAGAATTCTTTTGCTAAGGCTCAGGGAGTAATTGATTATAACGCACCGGCTCTGCATATGACTAATTTATCTCAAGAAGATTTATACATCTTACTCGGTAAACTTCGCGATATTTTTAACTCAGGAATTGACAGTTCGATTGTAATTCCTGATGAAGCTCTGGAGGCTTTCATGTCGCATTGTTTCAATAAGATTGGTGATAGTTACTTTAAAACCCCTAGAAACACTATCAAGGCTTTTCTTGACCTCATGGATGTACTTGAACAAAATAAGCAGTTAAGTTGGTCAGATATGCTGGAACAAATCTCAATTACCCGAGACTGTCCAGTTGACTCATTCTCAGAAAATGACACTGTGGAAACTGTAATGCAGAATGCAATGCTTGGGGACGAACAAACTGAAGGTTGGGCTAACTTTAAGCTATGAACAAATCTGACCAGTCAAGTGCTTTTTACTTACTTCATCCCACCATTCAGCGTTGGATTTGGCAGCAGGGCTGGCAGGCATTGCGTGATATTCAGGAAGCCGCAATTAAACCAATTCTCAATAAAGATACCGATATAATTATTTCGGCCTCA
This sequence comes from Victivallaceae bacterium, assembly GCA_041668685.1. Lineage (GTDB taxonomy): Bacteria > Verrucomicrobiota > Lentisphaeria > Victivallales > Victivallaceae > JAHOYW01. Next base: position 2,470 of record JBAYCO010000228.1, read on the forward strand.
ACTGCTGGTGGGAAAACGGAAGCGGCTTTTCTGCCGATTTTCTCTGATGCGATTAGCATTTCAGAACAGGAAGGTATACATACTCTCGGAATAATTCCCCTGAAGGCATTAATTAATGATCAGTTCCGCAGGTTGAGCTTTCTGGGCGAAAGCACGGGTGTTAAAGTGACTCCATGGCATGGTGATATAAGCCAGAGCGTCAAAATGAATTTGCTGAAGAAAGCAGAAGGAATCCTGTTGATAACACCAGAATCCTTGGAGTCATTACTAATCAACAAAGGTGTTTACGCACAGAACTTATTGCGGAATTTATCGTTCATTGTAATTGACGAACTCCATGCTTTTATTGGAACTGAGCGCGGCAAACAATTGCAATCGTTAATGTCCAGAATTGATATTTATACTCAAAAATCGCCTTCAAGGATTGGCCTTAGTGCTACATTGGGCGATATGGATATGGCTTATCAATTCATGCGTCCAAGTTGTACGAAAAATTATAAACTTATCGAATCAAAAGGCTACAGGCACGCTTTAAAAATTCTTGTTAAAGGCTATTTGCGGAATAATGATGAACATTCCGTTCAGGAAGAGAATAATAGTAATCCTTCTGACCAAATTGGCGATTACTTATACAGTAATTTAAGGGGCTCAACCAACCTAGTATTTGCAAACAGCCGTTCTGCGGTAGAGGAATTATCCTGCTATCTTAGAGAAAAGTCGGAAAACGAATATGTCCCGAATGAATTTTTTCCGCACCACGGAAGCCTTTCAAAAGAACTCCGACAGGAACTTGAAGCAAGGATGCACAAAGGTAAATTGCCTACAACAACGGTTTGCACTAATACCCTGGAACTTGGTATTGATATTGGCAGTGTCGATTCTGTGGCCCAAATTGATGCGCCTCCTTCAGTTTCCAGCCTAAGACAAAGGCTGGGACGTTCAGGCCGAAAAGTTGACGCGGCATCTGTGTTGAGGATGTTCTGCGTAGAAAGCGAGATTGATAAAAACAGTTCGCTTACTGATAAATTGAGGCTAAATCTGTTTTTTGTAATTGCCATTGTAGAATTATTAATTGAAGGCTGGTATGAACCTCCTGAAATTAATAAATTGCATCTTTCAACATTGATACAGCAAATTATAGCTTTAATTGCTCAATATGGAGGCATTTCTCCTAAAAGATTATGGCAGTTATTATGTAAAAATGGTGCTTTTAACAATTTCAGCTCTGAGCTTTTCCAGAAACTATTGATTCAGCTTGGCAAAGAACAAGTAATTCAGCAAGACCATGACGGTACTATCGTTTTAGGCGGCCTGGGCGAAAAACTGGTTAATGATTATACCTTTTACGCAGCGTTCAATACCATTGAGGAATATATTTTTCAATATAATGATAAAACTATTGCCAGTCTTCCTTTGCTGGCACCTTTAAATGAAGATGAAAGAATAATATTAGCCGGGAGGAAGTGGAAGGTATTGCATACCGATATAAAGCGGAAGCTGGTATCGATTGTTCCCGCTCAGGGCGGAGGAGCAAAATTCACCGGGAATGGTGGAGTATTCGTTAGTGATAGAGTTGCCCAAAGAGTCAGGCAGGAATACCTGAATAAATGTCAACTCCAATATTTAGATAGGCAAGCAGTGGAGTTATATAACGAAGGTATAGAATATTTTAACGATACCAGTCTGACGAATGTAAATTTTTATGTTTCAGGAAATTCCATATATATTTTCCCATGGTTTGGTTCACAAGTTTGCCAAACTTTATTGGCAGAACTGAACTATTTATATGGCATTAAAGCCTTTGCCGGCGAACCGTTTCTATATATTGAATGTAAGACCACATTAGAAAATCTATTTGATGTTGTCAGTAAAATTATTCGGAAACCGTCAGTAAACGCGCTGAAACTTGCGGAACAAATAAAATATAAACAAGTTGAAAAGTTTGACAATTTGCTTAGTGATGAATTATTATGCCACGAGTACTCAATCCGCTGGTTAGATACGGAAAAAACCCATATATTTTGGAATAAGCTTTACCAGCAAATATATCTGAATTTGAATAATTGATTCAAGAATAAAAGTCTACAAGCTTCCTGAAATGGAAACTGTCATAGATATTTCAAAAGTTTCAGCGGCGATACAGGTCATTTTCGTGTGCGTCTATGGCTACGATGAGCGGCATGTCTTCGACCTCGAAACGGTAGATGGCTTCCGGGCCGAGATCTTCATAACAAACTAATTCGCTGGATTTTATGCTTTGGGAAATCAATGCGGCAGCACCGCCGGTGGCGGCAAAGTAAACGCAGCCGTATTTGTGCATGGCTTTGATAACGTCATTGCTGCGCCCCCCCTTCCCTATCATGCCTTTTAAACCTGTCCGGGCGATAATTTGAGGAGAATAGGCGTCCATTCGGTAACTTGTAGTCGGCCCGGCGCTGCCGACCGGCCGCCCCGGTTTGGCGGGACTTGGGCCGACAAAATAAATGACCTGATCTCTAAGTTCCACGGGAAGTTTCTGTCCATTATCCAATAATTCGCAGAGTCTTTTGTGAGCCGCGTCCCGCCCGGTGTAAATGACGCCGGAAAGCAGAACCTGATCACCGGCGCGAAGTTTTTCCACTGTTTTATCGGAAAGCGGAGTCGTTAATTTTATCATTCTCCCCTCCCCTATATTTCAAAACCGGCATGTCTGGCGGCATGACAATTGAGGTTTACGGCTACCGGAAGCGAAGCGATATGGCACGGGAAATGTTCGATATGCACGGCCAGCACCGTTGTGCTTCCGCCCAATCCCTGCGGTCCAAGATTGGAAGAATTAATCCGTTTCTTGATTTCTTTTTCCATGGCGGCGTAATTTTCGTCGGGATTGTCCGAACCGACCTTACGCAACAGGGCTTTTTTAGCGAGGAAAGCGGCTTTTTCAAAAGTACCGCCTATCCCTACCCCAACGATTGTCGGCGGACAAGGGTTGCCGCCCGCTTTTATGACCGAATCGACGACAAAATTTATCACTCCCTGCCTGCCGTCGGAAGGCATAAGCATTTTCAGTTGGCTCATGTTTTCAGAACCGCCGCCTTTGGGCGCCAGGATTACATTAAGTTTTGAACCAGGAACCTGTCGCAGATGAATTATCGGAGGAGTATTATCGCCGGTATTCTTGCGTTCAAACACCGGATCTGAAACGATTGATTTACGCAAATAGCCTTCTTTATACCCCTTGGCGGTTCCGGCTTCTATAGCCGCGTAAATACTGCCGCCTTCGATATGAACCACTTCGCCCATTTCCACAAAATATACGGCATAGCCGGTGTCCTGGCATAAAGGAACACGTTCCCGGCAGGCGATTTCCGCGTTTGCCAGATATTGGCGCAGGAATTCCCTGGCTCGTTCAGACTGTTCTTCTTTGAAGCACTCGTTCAGGCGGGCAAGCACATCCGGCGGTAAATCGTACGCGGCTTTCAGGCAAATCTTGGCAACCTCGTTGACGACCTGTTCAAAAGGAATAACCCGCAAAAAATCCTTCGGTGATTTATTCTTTGCTAATTTTAAGGCGGACATTTTTATTTCCCCTTAGCGGAAGTTTTGGGACCGGCGGCTTTTTTCCCGGCAGCCTTGGGTTTGGTTTTTACCGTTTTCGGCCTGATCTTCTTAACTGTTTTTTTCGGAGCTTCATCTTCATGTTCAGGGAAGAAAAGCAGTTTCTGGTTATCCAGTTTTACCAAAATGCCCTTAGCATGTTTGAAATAACCTTTGAGCAGTTCCTCGGCAAGCGGATCTTCCAGATACCTTTCTACCGCACGGCGCAGGGGACGGGCTCCGTATTCCGGTTTGTAACCTTTTTCAATAAGAAAATCCTTGACCGCTTCATCAAGCCGCAAGTCCATATCTTTCTGCTGTAAACGGCCGCGAACCTTATCGATTTCAAGATCGACGATTTTCAACAAATCGTCGCGAGTCAGGCGGTGAAAAACTATGACATCATCGACCCGGTTGATAAATTCCGGTTTGAAATAGCGTTTAGCGATTCCGAGCAGATGGTCGCGCATTTTGGCCTTATCGAGTTCTTCAGTAGCCCCGAAGCCCATACTGCCGCCTTTGACGAGTTGTTCAGTACCGACGTTGCTGGTCATAATTACGATGGTATTCCGGAAATCAACCCGTCTTCCCAGTGAATCGGTCAATTTACCTTCCTCAAGAATTTGCAGAAGCATGTGCATTACGTCCGGATGAG
>JBAYCO010000229.1:0-6691 GCA_041668685.1 Victivallaceae bacterium
ACTGACGAAAGTAAACTGTGCATTGATCGATACAAATTTGGCAACATCACTTCTATTCGGCCATGAAAGAGGCTCTTTTACCGGAGCGACTAACAGCACGCCGGGACTTATTTATAATGCCAGAAACGGAGCCTTGTTTCTGGATGAAATACATTATCTGCCTGCGGAGACTCTGGGAAAGCTTCTAAGGTTTATGGAAGACGGGGTAATTACAAAGCTTGGCTCACAGAATGAAGTTCGCTGTGATGTAAAAATAATTGCCGCAACAAATTCTAATGAATTTATGAAAAATAAAAAGTTGCGTGAGCTTGGACTTATCCATAGGTTTAATTTTTTAGTATATATTCCTCCTGTTCGTGTGCGGTTTTCCGAAGGTTTTGAAAAAATTTTTAACTCTATGTGGCGTAAGGCCGTAAGCTATTATGAGGAAAACCAGAGAGTGGAAATTATTGATAACACAATACATGGAACTGAAGATTTTGCACAGAATGAAGCAGCTAACTCATGCCTTCCCAATGTTGAGGAATCATTGGAAAAATATATGACTCAAAAGAAATCGACTTTAACTCACAAGGAAATATCGTCATTTCATGTTCATTATTGCTATAAGAGATGTTTCGAGGAATGTTATGCACAAGCGTGGGAAAACTCTAATCTGCGAGGTATTTACAACCACATATTGAATTCAATAACTTCTTATGCCATTTTCCATCCCGACTTTATATATAAAAGAAATCTTGCAAGTTTGCCTCATTCTTCAAATGCTTCTATGAGTACTATTAATCCACCAGGTAGAAAATCTGCGGTCGATTTTGACGAACTATATGAATTGATGATGAATTTTAAGAAACAAAACAGAAATGGGACGGAACTGCAAAAAGAGATTTATACAAAATATGCCGCTTTGGAGAAAAAAAGCAGCTTAAATAACTATCTGCAACGGCATAAAGTTAAACATAAATCTGATGTAAGTATTATCGAGAAGATAAAAAATTTGCGAAATATGATTAGAACAGACGGTTGTTTTTCTGACTATCCAGCATAAAAATTGTAAAAAAACATGTTTTCCGCAACACTATTCTTTTAAAAAGAATAATTTATGCTATATTTATTCTTTATGAACGAAAAATTTAGGATTCAGACTTATGGAAACAGGTAAATTAAAAGAGATCATTCTGGACCAGCAGGATGTCTTTAATAAAAAAACAGATTTAATTGCCCGCGATATTGAACTGGGGAAATATATTTCATCATCACTGGTTGTTGTAATATCCGGTATCAGGCGATGCGGAAAATCGTCTTTGCTCTATTTGATAAAAGAGAAAATGGAGCTGAAGGAAGGAGAATATTTATATTTTAACTTTGATGATGAAAGAATTATCAATGATATATCTATTTTTGATCAATTATACAATATCCATCTTGAGCTATATGAACATGAACCCGTATTGTTCTTTGACGAAATTCAGAATATTCCGGGTTGGGAAAAGTTTATAAACAGGATGTTTGAAAAAAATATAAAAGTATTCGTGACAGGTTCCAACGCCAAATTGTTAAGTTCAGAAATATCAACAAGTCTGACCGGCCGAAATAAAGTAATTGAACTGGCACCATTCTCTTTTAAGGAATTTCTTGTCTTATCCGGCAATAAATATGATTTAAAAAAGATAAATTCCGCATCTAAAAACCAGATAAAGAAGGATTTTGATTTTTATTTCAGAAAAGGCGGATTTCCGTTAGTTGACAAAGAAAATGACCTTGAATTAATAAACGCTTATTTCCAGGATATTTTATATCGTGATATTATTTCACGCTTTAAGTTGACCCAAATCGAAGAAATAAAACAAATTGGAATATACTTTATGAGTAATATCGGGAAATTATTTTCCTATTCAACTCTTAAAAATATTTCCGGCGTCAAAAGCTCAAGTTCGATAAAGGCGTATTTAGATTATTATTCTCAAACGTATTTATTCTTTTATTTGAAGAAATTTGATTTTTCCATAAAGAAACAAATCCTGAATCCCAAAAAAGTTTATGTTATAGATCAGGCTTTTGCGACAAGAATAGGATTCAACTTTTCCGAAAACAAGGGTAGGATATTAGAAAATATTGTATTTCTTGAGCTGAGAAGGCGTAATAAGGAAGTATATTATCATCAAGGGAAAAATGAATGTGATTTCATTATAAAAGATGCTCATGAAATAAATGAAGCTATTCAAGTGTGTTATTTCATTAATCCCGACAATGAGAATAGAGAAGTTCAAGGTTTGCTTGAAGCCATGAAGCAATATAACCTTGAAAAAGGTTTGATCCTAACATACGAACAGGAATATTCTTTCAAGGCAGAATCCTTATCAATTAATGTTCTTCCTGTATGGAAATGGCTGCTTGAAAAATAAAAAATTGGTTTAAGACCTTGTTTTTTGGGTTAATAAAATCGAATTTTCTTGATTTTATATTTTATAGAACTATGTTTTTTGAACAAGAAACAGCATAAAAAAGTGTATGCTTTCCTTAAACATAAAACTGTATGCTTTTTGTATGCTTTTAAACAGTTTTAAGACAAAAAACGACGTATTTTGGCAAAGCTTGACAGAAACTTATACTTGAGGTTGATTTGAGGTTAAAAAGATGGTCGGGATGAGAAGATTCGAACTTCCGACCTTTTGACCCCCAGTCAAACGCGCTAACCAGACTGCGCTACATCCCGTATCAAAAACAAGCACCTTTAATATTGATAACTTTCGAAAAAAATCAAGCTAATATAAAGAAATTATGAGGAAAGAATTGCAGCCGCTATTGAAAAATGAAAGTCTCATACATTATTAAACGTTAAGGACCACATTCTACGACTACTCCAGGAGCTTATGCAAATTTCAAAATTTTCCATATAAACCGTCGCTTTTTTTGCCAAAGCGTTTTTTCCCTGTATATTAGCGGGAAATTGAAAAATTTGGTTTTTTTTGCTTTGTTAAGTTGCTTTACAAAGTTTCAGGATTATAATTTTTATTGTTTTATAAAAGCTTTTAAATCAACAGGAGGTCTTAATGACCGGGAATTACGATTATCTGAAAAAAATAGCGCCGGATCCCAGCAACCTCATCCGGGGACTGCAAGCGGTTCAGGCGCAGAAAGGCTATGTTTCCGACGAAAGCATCGTCGCTGTTGCCGAGTATTTTAATACTCCGGTAGTTGAAGCCGAAGGCGTGCTTTCTTTTTATGCCCAGTTCAAGCGTACCAAACCGGGTAAATACAAAATTTGTGTCTGCGACGGCACCGCGTGCCATATCAAAGGCAGCCCCCTTATCCTTGAATGGGTCAGTACGGAACTCGGCATCGGGAATGGCGAAACCGATGCGAAAGGAATTTTTTCTCTGGAAACGGTCGCCTGTCTCGGCTGTTGCAGCCTGGCTCCGGTATTCAGCATAAACGGCAAGGTTTTCGGGAATCTTGACCGCAAATCGACGATAAGGATATTGAAGGAGTACAGGAACAAATGACAGTAAGCGATAAAATTAAAAAACTCAAGATCGGCATGGCTTCCTGCGGTGTCGCAGCCGGGGCGGAAGATGTTTTAGCTGTCCTCAAAGAGCACACCGGTGACATTCTGATCGATGAGGTCGGCTGTTTCGGGCATTGCTATTGTGAGCCGGTAGTTGAGGTTGAAACCAATGACGGCGAATCGATCATTTATGCGCACGTCAGCCCTACGGAAAAAGCTGTCGCCAACATTCTTTCTCTCGGCGAAGAAGGACGTTTTAAAGTAAATCCGGCGCGTAAAGCCAAAGAGCTGTTGAAAGTAACCCGCCTTGCCGGGGTTATTAATCCGACTTCTTACGAAGAATATGTAGAGTACGGCGGTTACGCCGGCTTGCGCAAAGCCCTGGGCATGACTCCCGCCGAAGTCGTTGACGAAGTTAAAAAATCCGGTCTGCGCGGCCGCGGCGGCGGCGGTTTCCCGACCGGCATGAAATGGAGCTTCCTGGCTGCTAAAGAAGCTGAACAGAAAATCCTTATCTGCAACGCCGACGAAGGCGATCCGGGCGCGTTTATGGACCGCTCGCTCATGGAAAGCGTACCGCACCAGGTGCTTGAAGGCATGCTGATCGCGGCTTATGCCACCGGCAGCACCCGTATATTCATTTACTGCCGCGCCGAATACCCGCTGGCGATCAAGCATTTGTACATCGCCATCGACCAGATCAAGGCAAACAAGTTAAATATCCTCAATGGCCGGGAAATAGATATTCTCGTCAAGGAAGGCGCCGGCGCTTTCGTCTGCGGTGAAGAAACCGCTTTGATTCATTCCCTTGAAGGCCAACGCGGAACGCCGCGTTTCCGTCCTCCGTTCCCGACCGACAGCGGCTGGAAAGGTTATCCGACCATGATAAACAACGTGGAAACCTTCGGCAATATCCCGTATCTGATTGCTGAAGGCGCTGAAAATTATGCCAGGATCGGTTCGGCTAACAGCAAGGGAACGAAACTTTTCGCCCTGGCGGGCGACTTGGACAGTCCCGGACTGGTGGAAGTGCCGATGGGAATAACCTTGCGTGAAATAGTTTTCGATATCGGCGGCGCCGACCCGGAAAACACCAAAGCCGTCCAGACCGGCGGCCCTTCCGGCGGCTGTATCCCGGTCGAAATGTTCGATACCCCGGTTGATTATGATTCCCTTAAGGCGCTGGGCGCTATTATGGGGTCAGGGGGCATGATCGTTATCGGCAAAAACCGCTGCATGGTTGAAACCGCGCGCTATTTTCTGGATTTCACCCACCGCGAGTCCTGCGGCAAATGCACGTTCTGCCGGGTCGGGACCAAGCGTATGTTTGAAACCCTTGAACGCATTACCGCGGGAGAGGGAGTCCCGGAAGACCTGGATTTTCTCGACGAAATGGGGCGCAAAGTCATAAAATGTTCTCTTTGCGGCCTGGGGCAGACCGCTCCGAATCCGGTTCTCGCCACGCTGCGCTATTACCGGCACGAATATGAAAATCATGTCAACAAGAAGCAGTGCGAAGTTCTTGCCTGCGACAAACTGGTTGACGTCAAAATCGACCCGTCCAAATGCGTTAAATGCAGACTCTGCATAAAAAACTGCCCGGTTGACGCGGTCAGCGACGACTTCGTAATAGACAATAATAAATGTACCCGTTGCAACACCTGTATTGAGGTTTGCCCCAAAAATACCATATTCCGGGTGAAAAAAGGCGAGGGATTTTACAGTGAGTAAGATAAAATTCATTCTGGACGGCAAAGAAGTCAGCGCCGAAGCAAATAAAACTATTCTCAGCATTGCCGCTGAAAACGGCGTTGAGATACCGAGTTTGTGCCACAACGAAAAAATTTCCAGAACGACATCGTGTTTCGTCTGCGTGGTAAAAGACCTGAAAACCGGACGTTTCATGCCTTCGTGTTCCGCCTGCCCGGTTCCGGGACAGGAGATTGACGCGTCCAGCGACGAAGTCAAAGATATGCGCCGGACCGCCCTGAAACTGCTCCTCTCGGAACATGCCGGGGACTGCGAGGCTCCCTGCACTATGGCTTGTCCGGCCCACGCGACCGTCGAGGAATATGTCCGCGCCGGGCGCAATGGTGATTTTCTGGAATGCCTCAAAATACTGAAAGAACGCATCCCGCTGCCGATGAGCATCGGGCGCGTCTGTCCGCGCTTCTGCGAAAAAGACTGCCGCAAGAACGTCAGCGGCAAGCCGGTGGCGATCAATGATTTCAAACGCCTCGCCGCCGACCTGCATTACGATGAATATATGGAAGAGCTGCCGCCGCTCAACGGCAGGAAAGTCGGTATTGTCGGCGCCGGGCCGGCGGGTATTTCCGCCGCTTATTTCCTGCGGCGCAACGGTATCGAATCGGTTATTTACGAGCAGATGCCGAAACCCGGCGGCATGCTTCGCTACGGCATCCCGGAATATCGTTTGCCGAAAGCGGTACTGGACAAGGAACTGGCGCATTTTCCGAAAATGGGCGGCATCAGTTTTGAATGCGGCCGGAAACTCGGCGAAAACCTTTCCATGGAGGAACTCAAGGAAAATTTCGATGCGGTTGCAGTTACTATCGGCTGCTGGCAGCCGAGTTCGATGCGTTGTGAAGGCGAAGAACTGGCGGTGCAGGGCATCGATTTCCTGAAAGACATTGCCCTTGCGGGCTGGAGCGGCGAAAATCCCGGCAAAGTTATCGTGGTCGGCGGCGGCAATACCGCCATGGACTGCCTGCGCACTTCCGTAAGGCTCGGAAGCCCGGACGTGAATTGTTTCTATCGCCGGACTGAAAACGAAATGCCTGCTGAAAAAATAGAAATAGAGGAAGCCAAAGAAGAAGGCGTCAAGTTTAACTTTCTGACCGCACCGGTCAAACTGCGCCGGGAAAACGGCAAACTTATCCTGACCTGCCAGAAAATGGAACTCGGCGAACCCGACGCTTCCGGCCGCCGCCGCCCGGTTCCGGTCGAGGGCAGCGAATACGACACCGAAGCCGATACGGTCATCGCGGCTATCGGCCAGAAAACCGATGCGCCCGGCGGCGTTCGCACCAATCGTTGGGGCGGTATTGACGTCAGCGAAGAAGCTTATCACCTCGAAGACAATGTTTTTGCAGCCGGGGACTGTGTTACCGGTGCCGCAACAGTGGTCGAAGGAGTTGCGGGCGGGCGCAAAATCGCGCTCGGCAT
>JBAYCO010000230.1:0-6666 GCA_041668685.1 Victivallaceae bacterium
ATTTGTTTATGGAAACGTTTCTTTTCCTGAAATAATTTTTGTGGCCGACCGGCAAGCCCCAGGGGGCAACAGGCGGTATCCCAAGTATTTTAGGGGCCAACCAATCACGGTCAACAAACTCCGCCGTATTCCACCCGGACAAGTCCCCGGCTCTTTTTACTCTCCAGGACACGTCTGAAATTATCTCCATTTCCTCATTTCCGGTTCCGTTGACAATCCCTTCCAAAATCATTCCCGAAGCTTCGGAAACGCTTTGCGCCTTAACTGCAATAATGTTTTTGCCGGGTTTCAAATATTTGCCTATATCAATTTTTTTCACGACTTTATATAAGCCGCGTCCGGTTGCGGAATATACCAGTCTGCCGTTAATGTAAAGCCAGAAGTAGTCCTGCGCGGTAATCTGAATTTTGCCGCCCGCAACCGGAAAGGGAATGAAGAGCGTTTTCCGAAAATAAACAATGTCTTCAGTCACGGAATCATCCCGCCCGGCCCAGATCCAGGCGGCACGCCAGCCGGCGGTAACCAGAATCCGGGATTTGGCGACAGTTTTTAAACGAACGGACATATTCCGGGCGGAAACGCATAAGTTTACCGTGCTTATCGCCAGTTTCCCCACCTTGAAAAATTCCGGGGCTTTCTTCTGGGTTGATAACAGTCTGAGTCTGATTGCCCGGCCTGAATTCGGCCTGCCGGTCTTTTCATCAGGATGGTCCAAGGCAAAAATAAGCCGCCGCCGCTTTGTTGACGAATCCGTCCATTTGTAAGAAAAGCTGTTTTCGCCATCCTTTCCCACGGTATCTATCACCAGATGATAACATATTCCGCTGTTTGTTCCCTGAAATTCAAGGGACAAAAATTTTTTCCCCGATAGATCAACCGGTTTGCTGAAATCATATTGAATAATATTACAGGCGTTGCGGTTTTCAACTGTCATTACTTTTATATCGACAGTGCCGTTTGCATGATTCCTTTCAAGACTCAGCTTCAGATCGGAATTATTAAGCCCGTTATATTTTTTCCAAGCCTGAGGATGTATATCCACAACAGCGCCGGACGTTAAAAGACGCATACCGGCAAGTATCATTAAAAAAAATATCAGTTTAAAAACCCAAATAGCATTGTTATAAACATTTACGTATCTCAGCATAAAAAATTCCTCATCATTTGATTCGCGGATAAAGCAAAACCATTCTGTCTATCCACCAGGTTTCCGCTTTTTCTTTCTGGGTGGAATATATTCTCATGGCGCTTACCTGCGACAAATCCGGTTTTCCGGATTTACGGCCTTCTCTGAGCGGAAAAGCCAGTCTTTTCCAGGCAGAAGAGTCATCCCGCCATGAAAAACTCAGGCTGTCACAATTTTCTTTACCCTTGGTATCCAGTTCCAGACGATAAATAATCCCGGTTTTCCGGCCGCGAAAATAAAAAGTCAGATATTTCATGGGCGAAAAGTCCGCAAAAGGAGAAAATTTATGCCACAGGGTATTATATCCCTTGCGGGCAGCTTTGATTTCCACTTTCAGACAGTTCTTACCCTTCACCGCAACAGTGTCATCATTGCTTATTGAAATATCTGCGCTCTGGCGGCCCGGATATTTCTTCCAGAAACCAGTCGGAGTATCATCAGAGAGAAGTTTTTCCTCAAAAACAGGTATTGTATAGGATTCGCTACCGCCTTTAACCTTTAATCCGCCTAAAAAGAAGTTTTCTGCTTTTTCCTTTTGCCGGGAACCTATTCTCAACGCACTAACCTGGCTCAAATCAGGTTTCCCCCTTACCGCTTTACCTTTGTCCAAGGGAAAGGATAAGGTTTTCAGTTCGGAACTATCATCTGTCCAGCAAAATTCAAGCGTATCATGGAATTCTTTTCCTTTCGTATCTATGTTCAGGAAATAAGTAATCCCGGTAGCCTTACCGCGAAAGGGAAACTCCATGGCCCGGCATTTTGTCCAGTCGGCAAAAGGAGAAAAATTATGTCTCAGCATATTAACCGCTTTCCGGGCAGGTTCAGTTTTTATCTCCGCCATACCACGGCCCGCGGCATTAATAGAGGCCATGCTTTGCCGTGGGCAGGCTTCCTGCCAGAATTCTTTCGGTGAAGGCGGAATTCGATCAACGGAAATATTATCAACATATGCTTTGCCTTTTCCTTTAAAGGAACAAAATATTTTTATGTAAGAGGTTTGCTCAGGACAAGCAAAACGATGGGTCAAAAGGCGCCAGCCCGAACTTCCTGACCGGATGACGTCGAATACCGGATCCCCTTCACATATTACCTTTGCCGGTCCCAACGCGTCCCCAAGCTCACTGAAACAATAAACCCAAACGGAATAAGTATCTATATTATCTGATTTCAGCCAGGCGGAGAAAAAATATTCCGCCGCCTTGAGAACCCCGATTTTTTTGCTGGTTACGGTTGCTCCGGCATCGGGAGTCAGACCTGAATAGGAAAGAGAAGCTTTTCCCGACCGGCTTTCCGGAGACGCAAGACTGAGTTCACAGTTCTGTTTCTTTTCCACCGCCCAATTCTCCGGCGGCGCATTTTCAAAAGTAAAATCGGCAGCCAGGCTTTCTCCTGCTGATAAATAGAGTACGATAAAGAGAGACAGACACTTTATTATAAGCAGCTTCCGTAACATTTTCCCCTCCTTTAACTTATTGTTCCACCAAGGCAAATCCGTAAAGCTGAGTCACCCATGAATCGGTTGAATTGATCCTGAAAAAGAACTGCTTCTGCCGGAGAAGGCGCGGCGGAAGTTTTATTTCCAGCACCCTGCCGGCGTCCACATCAAAGCAATTATACTTAAGTGAAGCCGCACATCCTTTTCGGGTGTTTACTACTTCATACCACAAAAGCCCGTCAAGAGAAAGATCTATAGTGCATTCTCCAGTTAGTGCGACATCAAGGGAAAGCGGCTTCCGGCTTTTGCCGGTCAGGGGTATCCGGTAAGCGACATTTTTCAGGAAACGGGCGCTGCCCCAGATATGGTGCTGATATCCCTGCGGATAAATATAATGCGTATCGCCTTTCGGAACGGTAACCTTTAATATGGTTTTATCATCCTTGAGCTCTTCCAGCGGCACGTTTAGTTTACGCCATTTGTCAGGAGCCGGAATAAGTTTGAAGCTCTTTCCCGCTTTTTTCCGGAATGCGGCAATAACCTTTTTGTCCTGAATGCAAACAAGCATGTAATCCGCCAGGAAAAGCGGCAATGTGGAAACCAGAAACCACTTTTGTCCGTTAAACTGCCTGACCGCCAGATAGTCACGGTGCCAGTGCCCGTTAAATATCCAGAGATTTTTTTTATAATCTTTGAATGCCTCGTCCAGATTATTTTTCAATATTTGCCCTTCAAAGGCAGCTATCCCCTGATGGCAGAAGATAATAATTTCCCTTTCCCCGGCTGTTTTCAAATCATCCTTAAGCCATTTTAACTGGGTCGGGTCAAGATTGCCGCCGGTTGCGTGACCGTTCAGAAAAACCATATGAAACCCATTATGATTACAGGAGAAATAGAGAGGAATGTTAAAGAAATTCCTGAACGCGGCGTAGGCGCGGGCATAATCGGGATTATTTTTTTCATAAGGCCAGTTTAAAACGCTTCTTTGAAGATCTGTGGAAGCGTCATGGTTGCCGGTGGTCAGATAAAGTTTTATGTCCTTTCTTAAAAGGCTGATGTGTTTTTTGAATTCCCGGCAACGGGCTAAGGTAATATTGTCCGTCAGGTCTCCCATTATTACCATAAAATCAGGCCGGTACCGGAATTTGTTAATCTCCCCTACGACTTTAGTCAGGTTTTGCGAAGCAAATTTTTTGCTGCCGCCCTGAGCTCCAATATGGGCATCCGCTCCGACAACAAAAAAGAACGAACCTTTTGCATTTGGATTGAAGGCTATTTCAGAGAATGCTTTTTCCAGGGTTTTGAATTCCTGAGCCAAACCGATAACGCATGTCAGGAAGAATACAGAAAAAATCATACCCGCTTTAAAAAACTTTTTTTCCAACATTTTCATAATCATTTACTTCCTTTTCTGTTGAATATTTTTGTGAAGATTTTCTACTTTCCTTAGGAATTCATCATCTATAATAATTTTCCATTGCGCGGAGGACACATAGGTTGGCTTCCGCGCGAAATAAAGTTTATCCACTTCGGAGGAAATTTCTTTATATTGTTTCAGAAACAACTGAATACCCTCTTTACTTTGTCTCGGTTTCCTGAACTCCTCATTGCATTCATCCAGCAATTTCTTTAAATAGACCAGTCGCGGATCTTTTTTATACACAGAAAAAAGAATTTTTCTTGACCGGTAAAGAACTATTCCAGCGCCGGGATCAGCCAGTTCCGCATAACCGTAATATGCTCCTTCCGGAAGAGAATAATCTACTTTTATCTTTTTTGCTTCAACTCCGTTTATGGAAAAGTTTTCCGCAAATATTTTTTCTTCTCCATTAGAAGGAATAAAGCAGGTTTTCAAAACAAAACGCCCTTTCCGCTTGCCGGAAACACTGAATGCGGCAAGATTCTTTCTTCCGGAAGAAGCCGTTAATATTATGTTCTGGTACGGATTTATTTGTTTTACCGTCGGTACGTTCTCACCGGCGAATCTGCATCTGCCATATTTTCCCGGATTCCAGAAGCCGTATCCGGTTGGCGCCCAGGAGCTGTCCTCGTTACAAGGTTTTTCTTCCCGGCAAAAATTGATACGCCAGCAATCGCCTTCCCGGGGAGAGCCGCCTAAAACCGCGAAAGATATAGCGAATTCAGTGCTCCAGGAATTTTCTCCTTTCCGGGCTGCGACTTGCCATTCTGAATTCCACTTTCTGTTTTTTATTCTTTTTTCTTTTATTTCATCAAATCTTGTCCCCAGCATATTAGTAATAAAATGATAGATTCTTCGGGGATTTTTCCCGGCGGCAATAAAAACCTCTACGCAGTCATCGTGATAAACCGGGGAGTCTCTTTCTTTCTTCCGGGCAATAACTTTTGCCATATCGGCTTCAGAACAATGAAAAGCAACATAAAGGTTCTTTCTATCATAAGCGACAAAAACCTTCGTGGCTTGTCTGGGAGAATTGCCTGTAGAGTTCAGAACAAGATCCGCACAAAAGGCTTCTTTCCACGCCTGATCTTCAAGTTTTCCGTCAATAACCGGCGAAGTTCTCACCAGCGGACAGGAAAAAAGAGGAACATCCCGGCAAACATTTCCTCCTGAAACGGAAATAAATCCCGAAACAAGAAGCATTGACTGCAACAGCAGAGCTATCTTCATATAAGTTTCCTTTTCAATGGGGTACTTTCATTTGTTCTAATTCTCTCAATTTTCTGATCTCGGCCAACGGGCTGCTCAACTGTTTATTCACCTCCAATATCACGGGCGCATCATAACCGATTCGGCAGAGACATCTTATAATCTTTTTAAAACGGTCTCCGGCAGTGTCAATCGGCAAATGATCGCTTTTCCCGTCATTGTCATGGGCATGGATATTAGTTATATGCTGCGCCAGTTTTTCGATCTCGTTCCAAGGCTCCCGGCGAACGAAAAGAGAATGCCCTATATCATAAGTCACGGCAAGCGGAACCGGGCTGACCATTTCAATCAGTTCAAGCATATCTTCCGCGGTCAAAGGATATATCCAGCCGCTTTTCTCGGCCTCTTCCCGGGAAGCCGTTACCCAACAGTCATATTTGAACAGGTTTTCAATAGCCAGAACCACGTTTTTTTCGGCTGCCGCCGCTCCCAGGCGACGGAGCGAATTGACCAGCCAGGAAAGCGTTTCAGCGCGGCATTCCCGGTTTCTGTAAGTAATTCCCGCATGAATATTGACCATGGGAATCCCATATTCTGCGGCGAACAATATTACTTGTTCCACCTCCTTGCATTCCTGTTCCCGCTGCGGCCGGGATATACCCAGGCCGGGGCCATGAACACAAGTAACCGCTACCGGCAGTTGCCGGAGCAGACCATCCGTTTCGGGCAACGGAAGCCTTAACTCCAGACAGTCTGTCTCGTCTAAAAGGAAACTTTTTGACTCCAACTCAAAAATATTGAGCGGCATGCCTAATTTCAGAATCATTTCACTTTGTCCCTTGAATAATGAAATTTCATATATCGATGCTATTTTAATATTTTATCTATTTTTTCTATTTGCAACGCAATCATTTCTCTTCGCCTGAAAAGCTCTTCCGGATTGGCTGTAAATTTTACCAAAGACGTTATCAGGGAACTGAAATCAAGCAGACTTTCAGTTGCGGCAACCATATTTTCCCCTTTCCTAGCTTTTTTCAGTTCTTTCAGCTTTTCCCGGAGGATATAAATATATTCATAATCTTCAATCCCATCCCTTATTACTTCCAGCCTTATAGAACTGTAAGGAGTTTTATCAATGCCGGGATATAATTGATAGCCGTCACCGTTTGCGCCCGGATAAGTCATCGCGTTCCAGGGCTGATAAGGCCATTTGTCGTTTTCGCCGGCTTTATAGCCTCCCCAGACGTTTGCGCCCCAGGAAAATATTGCGTCAATCTTATATTTGAAAGCCATCCAGAATTGAATTCTG
This sequence comes from Victivallaceae bacterium, assembly GCA_041668685.1. Taxonomy (GTDB): domain Bacteria; phylum Verrucomicrobiota; class Lentisphaeria; order Victivallales; family Victivallaceae; genus JAHOYW01. The sequence goes on from JBAYCO010000230.1 coordinate 6,560, forward strand.
TGGTTTATCGCCGGTTCGTCAATATACCAGTTGGGATACGGATATTTCGAACCGATGTTGTCGCACCACCATATTTTCTCTCCGTATTTCTGCCTTTTAACCGCCCA
>JBAYCO010000231.1:0-6640 GCA_041668685.1 Victivallaceae bacterium
CATGACGGTTCGCTGACGACGATTCACGCCAATTCGCCGCGTGACGCCCTGGCGCGTCTGGAAACGCTGGTATTGATGGCCGGGTTTGACCTGCCGTTGCGGGCTATCCGCGAACAGGTCGCTTCCGCCATAGACATAATTGTCCAGGTAAACCGCGAACGCGACGGTTCGCGAAAAGTCACTAACATCAGCGAGATTACCAAGATGGAAGGCGATGTTATCACGCTTCAGGATATCTTTGTATTTCGTAATGACGGCTGGGACGACAACGACCGGATTATCGGGAAGTTTGTACCGACCAATACCATTCCCACCTTTATTGACGATATTAAACGGGCGAAGATTCCTTTGGATATCGCGATTTTCAGCAATGATGACGAGGGAGGTGGATTTTGAATATCCTGTCCAGCACCTGGGCGCCCAGCATTTGCGTGTTGATGGCGGTAACTTTGGCGACTTTAGTCATAATTGACTCTTTTATCTATATTTCCACGCGCTATAAGGAGCGTTACCTCAAGGAAGCGGCGGTGGAACTCGATGACGTTTTGTTGCAGATGCCGGCCGGGAGGATATTCGACCTCAGTCTGGCGATCAGCGCTTTCTGCTGTTTTATGACGGTGGTTATTTTCGGCATGACCGGCAGCGGTTTTTCCTGGATAAAAGCTATCGGGCTGGGCAGCCTTATCGCGGTGTTGACTTTTCCCATGCCGCGTCTGGCGCTGCGTTTTTTGCGGGCCCGGCGTCTGGCTAAATTCAACGAACAGCTTGAGGACGCGCTTGGCAGCATGAGCAGTTCGCTCAAGGCCGGGTTCAGCATCAACCAGGCGCTGGAGTCGATTGCCGATGAAAACCGTCCGCCGATATCCATTGAATTTCGCCTGCTTATGCAGGAATTGCGCCTCGGCGTACCGTTGGAGACCGCGTTGAACAATATGTGCAAAAGGATAGAAAGCGATGACCTCGAACTGGTTGCTGTGGCGATCATTACCGCCCGGCAGACCGGAGGCGAACTGACTTCGGTTCTGGAGCGTCTCGCCGCCGTTATTCGCGAACGCCTGCGCATATACCGCAAAATAAGCGCCTTGACGGCGCAGGGAAGAATGCAGGCGGGGGTTATCGGGATAATGCCTTTTGCCTTGATGTTTATGATGTCTTATATTGTGCCGGACGCGATGTCGGCGTTTTTCGAATCGGCTATCGGCATTATCAGTTGCGTCGTGGCCGTGATTCTGGTTATATGCGGTTTCCTGGTGATCAAAAAAATAACTTCGATCCGGGTATAGGGGGATAATGATATGGATATACTGATGAGTTCTTTTACTCCCGCGATTTTTGCCGGGATATCAGCGTCCCTTCTTCTCCTGCTGGCGCTTCGGATGTTTCAGCAGATCACGATAGAAAAGAAAATGAGCAGCGAAGTGCGCCGGAATCTGCCGATAATATTCCGGCTTGCTCTGCCCTTTGCCGTCAATGTCCGTTTTATTGTCCGCCATCCCAGCTTTAAATCAGCTTGCGACCATACTGAACGGCAGTTGACGATGGCCGGCTACGGCGAAACTGTTGATGCGGTCAATTTTATCGCCATGCGGATAATACTCGGCATATTCGGGGCGATACTGCTGATGGTTTGCATTTTTCAGCAGCGGGCCCTCATCGGGGTGATATTGCAGGTAATGACGGTTATTTACCCGCCGGTATGGCTGCGCAAAGTTATTCAGGCGCGGCATGCGGAAATCCAGAGAGCCCTGCCGAACGTCCTCGACCTCCTGACTTTGTCGGTTCAGGCCGGCAAGGATTTTCTGGCGGCCCTGCGGGATATTATCAGAAGGCGCAAGATGGATGCTTTGAATGAGGAACTCAGCCGTACTTTCCATGAAATAAAGCTCGGCAAAAAACGTTCGCAGGCCCTGCGGGAACTGTCTCAGCGGGTGGGACAGTCCGATCTGTCGACGGTGCTTAACGCCATTATCCAGGCGGAAGAACTGGGAGTGAGCATCGGGGAACTGTTGAAGATACAGGGCGACATGCTCCGCGATAAGCGTTTTTCGCGTGCGGAAAAACAGGCGGGGGAAGCACCGGTAAAGATCGTGTTGCCGCTTGCCCTGTTCATTTTTCCGGCGGTGATTATTGTTTTGGTCGTGCCGATTATATTGCAGGCTTTTAAGACTTTGATATTTTAGGTGCCGGATGATTGTAAATTTGACAAATAAAAGGTATGTTGCGCGCAATCCTTTTTTTGCGGTGAGCTTTTGCGACCGTTTACAGGGAATGATCGGCCGGAAGTTTTATGAGACCGGTTTCGATGCGATGGTCTTTACTGGATGCAACAGCATCCATACGTTGTTTATGGGACAGAAAATAGATGTTATTTTTCTTGATGCCGACAATCGGGTGGTCGGTATGCGTCCGGAACTGTCCGCCTGGCTCTTGTGGGTGCGCTGCCCGAAAGCGGTAACGACGATTGAATTGCCGAAAGGTACGATTGCGCAGAGCCGGACTGATATCGGGCATGTGGTTAACGTTTTTGAGGAAAGCGTGCCGGAGCTCAGTAAACAGCCGATGGAAAAAAGAATTGTTGGAGACATGGAATCGGTGGTTCCTTATAAAGAGAGTGGAAAATGAAAATATGTTTTATTCGCGGAGTGAGAAGCGGGGAAAAGCTTGAGTTGTCCGGGGACAGGTTCAGGATTGGCCGGGAAACGGATAATGATATAGTTATGGAAACCGAAGGGATTTCCCGTTACCATGCCGAATTGATAAAAAAAGACGACGACAGCTGGATTCTCAAAGACTTGGGAAGTACTAACGGCAGCAAAGTCAACGATCAGCTTATTGACGGCGAAAAAACGCTTGTCGAAGGAGATATTGTCGCCCTCGGCGACCAGGAATTCCGTATCGGCGACAAAAAAGATGAACAACAAGCTGATACCGCAAATCCCGTAATACCGGTTATCCAGCCGATGGGAAAAGAACCGGAAAAGGCTGAGGACAAGTCCGAAAAGGCAGGAGCCAAAACGGTGGTCAAGAAAATAGTCTTTCAGCCTATGCCCCAAAAGGCCGATAACGTCGTAAAGGAAGAAAAAATCAAGGATTCTCCGGAACCGGTTATTGAAACCGTAAAATCCGCCGCTGCGCCTCAAAAGGAAAAACCCGAACCAGTAGCGGAAAAAACTAAAGAAGAACCGGTCAAATCCCCGCTGATAACCGCGAAAGAATTGTCTGAAAGCGTGACCGATATTTTTGATATGAAGAAAAAAACTCCTGAAAAGGAAAATAAGAAGGCTGAACCCGCGGTCAGGAAACATCTGTTCAATATAGTCTTCTACCTGGTTCTCCTGGTCGGGGTGGTCGTTTTTGTATTTTTGTTCCTGAGTCATAATCAGGAAACCGGACGCACCAGGGTCGCCACCGTAAAAGAAGCCAAAAAAATTCCGTTGCTCCTGTATTATGAGAAAACTAAAATTACCAAGGATAACGTGTTCAGGTTTTCTTTGCTGGTCGAAAATAACAGCGCCCAGTTTACTATTGACGACCTGAAATCCAACCGGCGCCACAATGAGACGATAAAGGAAATAAAACCGGAATTCATGAAAACCTTGAGAACGACTATTGAAAGTACCGGGTTCATGGATTTGCAGCCGGTATCCAGAGGCGCCGCCGTTAACAGTCTCGATGAAACCAGGGAAATGACTATCGCCCTGAACGATAAAATAAACACCGTTACGATCCAGAACAATTCGGCGCCCACCTCGTTTGAGGATATTGAGGACGCCATCATGGAATTTGCCGACGGCTACGACCTTTTGACTTTCGCCATGCCTCCCAAGGAATTGCAGAAACGTGCGCAGGAAAGTTTCGTCAAGGCCGAGGAATATTACGCCAACCGCAACGCGCGGGCTTCGAATCTCCTTGCCGCCGAGCGCAGATATAAGATAACCATTGATTACCTGAACCAGTTCTCACCCAAACCGAAAATCTGGGATGTAGCCAGAAAACGGCACGCGGAAGTCAAAGCGATGCGCCATAAACGCTGGAACGAACTGCAATACGAAGTGGAACGCTTGGAACGTCTGGCGAAAATTAAAGAGGCTATAGACACTTTGAACGAAATGCAGGAACTGGCTCCCGAAGGGTCAAAAGCGCATAAATGGGCCAGATTGAAGATAACCAGACTTTCAGAAGCATTAAAAGCGAGAAAAAAATGATGAAAACTTATTTAGCGCCGGCGATAAGCCTGGGCATATTATTAATGACTTCCTGCGCCCCCGAAAAACCGCGGGCAACCAAGGGACAGCTCGAATTGAATTCGAATCCGCAGGGCGCGGATATTCTGGTCGATTCCACTTTGAAATCCAAAAAACAGACTCCGGTTATACTTTCTCTTTCTCCCGGAACCCATCTGGTCAAGTTAAGCAGGGACAATTATCTGCCGCTCTGGCGTTATGTCAAAATCAGCGCGGGAAGAAAAGTTACCCTTAATCTGAAGCTGACGCCGGTACGCGGCGCTGTCCTCATAAACAGCGAGCCGGTAGGCGCCAAAGTTGTCATGGACGGAAAAAACCAGGGGATTACTCCGCTGGTCATTACGGACTTGAAGCCGGGCGAGTATTCGGCGCAGATTGAACATCTCAACCGCGCCCCCAGAATGGTGAAATGGACGGTCAACGGTGTCCGGCCGCAAAAGATAAGCGTTCTGCTGGAATCAGATATCGGGGTGCTTGTTTTAAAAACGGAACCGTCGCGCGCCAAAGTTTATATTGATGATAAAATCTGCGGCTTTACTCCTTACAAAACGGAGTTGCAGGAAGGCAGGCATAACGTCCGGGTTAAGTTGAACGGCTTTGCGGAGGCGAAAAGCGCCGTGGATATAGTTCGTGACAAAACCACTGACAAGACCATTAAACTTATCCGTCTGCCGGGATCTTTCGAATTCCGCAGCAGTCCGGAGGGAGCGGTGGTTTATATAAACAACAGAAGTTACGGCAAGACTCCACTGACGGTGCCTGATCTCCAATCGGGAAAATATAAGGTCAGGGTGGAAAAATCCGGTTTTGACAGTATAAGCCGCGACGCTTATATCACTGAAGGCAGGACAAATGTCGTGGAATTTACCCTGAAACGGAATACCGGGGGCATTGATCTGATCATTAATCCGCCGGGAGTGACCGTATATCTGAACGGCAAGAAATACAGTACGACCACGGAAGGGGAAAGCAAAAACCTTTCAAAAGTAATTCATATCCGTAATCTTCCTGCCGGGACTTATTATATAATGCTTGCCCATAAGCGGATGGTGCCTTCTACGAAGAAATACAAAATAGTCGTTAAAAAGGCTGCCATAACCCGTCCGAAACCGATAAATCTCTGGGTAGCCAATTCAGTACTGAAAGTAAAGGATGAGCCGCAGATAATAGCTCTGGTCTACGAAGAGAACGACAAGCGGGTTATCTACAGTCCTGAGCCTGGGGTCAAAATAACCAGGAAACGTTCGGAAATAGAATTGGTGCGCCCCCTCACCGAAACCGACCAGTAAATATGGAACTTGGGAAACGCAAACTGTTTTAAAAGGCGTAGGGTGTTTCCGGCGGGGTAAAAACCTGTTCCCCTATTTTTTTGCCTGACCATAAAACTGAATCAAGAATTCTGAATTCATCGATCAGGGCTCCGGCGCTTTTATTTAAATTGTCGCACATTGAACCGAGATAAATTTTCAGTGGCGGTTCTGAATTTATGGGCATCGCAGTACTTTTTGCAGTAAGTACCCCGTCAAAAAATAATTGTACGGAGTTCTTTTTCCGGTCCCAGGTTATTGCTATATGATGCCATGTGTCCGCTTTCCAGTTTCGCATGGAAGCGGTTATACCTCGTCTTTTCTTATTGTTGTAGAATAAAAGAGACAACTTTTCCGTTTTATGATATTTATATAACAGGAACCCAGTCGGGCGTTTAAAATCCCCGTATGGCATCAGAAAACTTCTGTATGCCGTATCCGTTCCGGGATCCCAGTTCAATTTGACCCACATCTCCGCAGTTCCTTTTTCAATATTGAAATTATCCGGAGCATTATACCAGAAACGCCCGTAAGATCCCTTGGAATAACCGCAATCAAGTGCGCCTCCCCATTTGCCGTGCGGGTTTATTTTAAAACTACCTTCCATGGAAGCATAAGGATTAGCTGCCGTATCGGCATTCAAAGAATTGTCAAAATGCGCCAGTAAAAGAACAGCAGGTTCCATATCCGCTTCAATTTCCACGGCGGATACCATAAACCACTTGGCGAAAGGATCTTCTGCTTCCTCCATGTTTTCAATTACGATTTCATTGACACCGCTTTTAAGAATATTATCCGGCAAATTGAACTTTCTTGTTGACCAGCCGTTTTTTGCCAGATTGTTTTTCCCCCTGAAAATTTCATTGCCGTTAATTTCTATCCTGATGGTAGTGCTGCCCGGCTTGTCACAGTCCTGGCCGGTAATCGATAAAGCGGCTTTTTTAACGGCTTTAGGTATTTTGAATTCGGCCCGCATCTGGAAGTTGTCATATCTTCTTGATAATATCCATATTGCGCTTCTCGGCGGACATTTATATTTATAGACCTTTGGCCCGACAGCTCCTTTAAAAACTTCTATCGGTATGAAAA
>JBAYCO010000232.1:0-6638 GCA_041668685.1 Victivallaceae bacterium
AAGTCAAAATATATGACGAGGACGGCAATGTATTAAATTTCGGTGATGATGTTGACGGCGACGTGAAAATCGATAAAACTGTTGTTTACGACGAGGACGGCAATGTAATGTCTCCCGCCGCTTCGCTGTCCGTGCATCCGTATAAGAAATCTAAAACTCAGCCTGAAACAGTCATGCCGTCGCCGCCGGAAAATCCCGAACCGGAAGATGCCGCGGAGATGTATCGTGATTTCATCCGCAACAACGGCGGTTCAGCAATAGTCATTCAGGAAATCCTCAGTAAGCCCGTCGCCCTGCGGAATAATTAGTCGAAGTAGTCGCAGCTTCAGCCTTGAAGCGCGATCCTTGCGACGTTGCTCGACGCGGGTGCGAAGCTGCGCCTCACGCTGCTTGGACAAAAATACCGTTAAGCCAATGTCGGATGGTATTATTATTTTTTTCATTAACGCTGTTGCATTGTCTGATTTCAGGGCTAGATTAGGGCGGTATAACAAGTGTAAAGATTATTGACCAAACAGGTGATTTTAATGGTAAAACTGGATTTTTCGAAAAGCAGTGACGGTTTGATCCCGGCGATTGCGCAGGACTATAAAACCGGCGAAATACTTATGCTGGCCTATATTAACGAAGAATCATGGGCTGAAACCCTGAAAAGCGGTTGCGCCACTTACTGGACGCGTTCCCGGAAAAAACTGTGGAAAAAAGGCGAATCGTCCGGAAACGTTCAGAAAATAAAAGAAATCCTCGTTGACTGTGATAATGATACTGTGGTTTTCAAAGTCGATCAGATCGGCGGAGCAGCGTGCCATCTCGGCTATCGCAGTTGCTTTTTTAGAAAACTCGATGGCGGTGAATTGATCGAATGCGGGGAGAAAGTATTCAACCCCGAAGACGTTTATAAATAGGAATAATCTGCAATGCCGGGGATAACTTCAGCATTTATCGAAGAACTTGAAAATACTTTTCCGGAACTTCCACTGAAACACAATGTCGGTTGGGAAGAAATGACCTGGCTCGGAGCCGGAGGCGAAATAGCTGCCGTTGCCGAACCTACCGACGATATATCCCTGTCCGAACTCCTGAAATTCTGTTATAGCCGGAATATGCCGGTTATGGTGTTGGGCGGCGGCAGCAACATTGTCGGCACCGACAAAACATTCGGTTCCCTGGTGATAAAACTTTGCCAGAATGATTTTGTCCGGGTAAAAGCCGGAAACAGTCATTTGACGGTCGGAGCCGGAGTCAGGCTTTCCGATCTGGTGGTCAATGCGGCCCGGCGCGGTTTCGGCGGCATTGTGCCGCTGGCGGCGGTTCCGGGTACGGTCGGTGGGGCTGTGATCATGAACGCCGGGGCCCACGGCGTGACTGTCGGCGAATATGTGGCGGATATCTGCGGGTACGACTCGAAAGGCGACGCGGTGGCCATTGCCGGACGGGAGGTTGCCTGGGGATACCGCTCGACAAGTATTCCGCGAGACGTAATTATTACCGGAATAATACTGCAATTGCCTGCGGTTGACAAAGAACGCGAACTGGAAAAAATTTCCGAAGAAAAAAAATTGCGCCGAAGCAGCGATCCTTCCGGGCGCAGCGCCGGTTGCGTCTTCAAAAATATTTCTCCCGCAGACCCGGCTGGAAAACTTATCGATGAGGCGGGCTTCAAGGAATATTCATGCGGTTCGGCCCAGGTCAGTTCCAAACATGCGAATTTTATTATTAACCGCAAACATGCCACTGAAGAAAATGTTGTTGAATTGATGTTCAAAATGCGGAAAGCGGTAGCTGAACGCACCGGCTTTTTCCTGCGTCCCGAAGTGATTTTTGCCGATCCCGGAGATCTGGCACGGATTGAGTCTGGCTCTCCGGCTCCGAAAATCGCGGTGCTTGAGGGCGGCGACAGCAGTGAGCGGGAAGTTTCCCTGAAGTCGGGTGCGGCTGTCAGTAATGCTCTGCGCAACGCCGGGTATATGGTTGAGGAAATCGATATTAAGGACTGTGGGCTCTCGGACAAAATTTTAAGCGCCGACGCGGTTTTTCCCGCGTTGCACGGCGGCTGGGGTGAAAACGGCGATATCCAGAAATTGCTTGAAGATGCCGGGGTAAAATTTGTCGGCTGCGGCAGTGAAGCCAGCCGATTGGTTTTCGATAAGCTCCCAAGCAAAAAACTGATGGATGCCGAAGGTATTCCCACTCCCCAATGGTGTGTTGTTACCGAAGCCGAACCTGATCTGCCGGAATCCATGGATTTCCCGGTGGTGCTCAAAGCTCCGCGCCAGGGGTCTACGGTTGGGATTTTTATCGTAAATACCCTGGATGACTACGAAAAAATTCTCCCTGAAGCCTTCAAATATGATTCCGAATTGCTGGTGGAACGTTTCATAAAAGGCAGCGAACTGACAGTTGCCGTGGTTAATGATGAAGTTATGCCGGGAATCGAAATAGTTACTCCGACTGGTTTTTACGACTATGACGCCAAATATATCCATAATAACGGGGAAACGCAGTATTTATGTCCCCCGGTATCGTTAAGCGCCGAAACTCAGGATTACGCGGCTGAACTTGCCTTGAAATTTTACCGGGCCGCGGGTTGCCGTGATCTGCTCAGGGTTGATTTCATGGTTGCCGAAGACGGCGCGCCTTACATGATCGAAGGTAATAATATCCCCGGTTTTACCGAAAGCAGCCTGGTGCCGAAAGCTTTCAGGCAAAGCAAAGGCTCGATGGAAAAACTTTGCACTAGTCTGGCGCAAGCCGCCCTGAAACGCTGAATATATGATTTACTGAAATTCAGAGCCATGGCAATGGAAACAAAAAATGAATTGCCCGAAGATTTACGCCCGGAACTCCCAATAATGTAAAAATGAAAGGATAAATAATGCCTAAAACCGGCAAAAAATGGATAATTAATACGGAAGGCCGCAGTAGTTTAGTATTGGCCTTTGCCGCAAAAGAATTGCAAAAATACCTTGGCGGGGATTCGGGCGGCGGGACGATATTACTTAGAGAAAAAATACCGGTCGGCTCAAACGACGGATTTAGAATCCAGCCTTGTGAGGATTCTATTGTGCTTGAGGGTAACAATGCACGATCGGTGTTGTTCGCGGTTTACGCGTTTATTGAAAAATATTCAGGCGTAAAATGGTTCTATCCGGGCGAAGAAACGCGTACAGGGAAAAAACAGGAGATAAAAGCGGAAGAATTCATTCCTTCATTTACCGACCGCGGATTAAATGTGGAAACGCGATTATATCCCGATGCTTATATTGGGATAATTGATTGGATGGCGAAGAACAAAATGAATAATGTCGCCGTTCCTTTTAACATATGGGATGAATATCGAGATATAATTGCTCCGGAAATTGAGCGGCGGGGCTTAAACGTTACATTGGCGGGACACTCTTATTTCTATTTTGTACCGCCGGAAAGATATTTTGCAAAATATCCTGAGTGGTTTGCGCTGATTGATGGCCGGAGGCATCAGAATGGACAATTCTGCTTTGCCGCTTTGGAAATGCAGGAGGTTTTCTGTCAAAATGTACTTGAGTATCTGCAAAAACAGCCGATAGCAATTTACGGTTTATCGATCTGGCCTGCCGATAACAGTTTATATTGTACTTGTCCGGCATGTTCGCAGAAAAGTTTTGTTGAGAATTATTGTTCCCTGATAAGCAGGCTCAAAGAACATCTTATGGCGGCCGGGCTGGATGTCAAACTTAACCATCTTGCCTATAATGCCGGTTTGTCCGATATGATGATTTCCCCGGTAACAAATACTGCTGTTTTGAACGGAATTGATACGCAGCTTGCCTATTGGGGACGAAATTATGCCGATTCTATCGCCGCGCCCGGTACAGATACGGATATTCAGGCCCGGCGGCATATTACTTCATGGATGAAATTACATCAGAAAATGGGGAGCTCGTTCCAGATATTGGAGTATTACACTGATTTCTGGATGCTCACTTCTATTTATCCGCCGTTGACAAAAATTATAGCGCAAGACATTAGCTTTTATCATGATATTGGCGTAAAGGGGATGTTTTCGTTAATTGTTAGTTGCGATTACGGCATGTTTAAAGACAAAAACTATCCGTCTCAATGGATAATGGGTTTGAATATGTATCTTTTCGCGCAGTTATTGTGGAACTGCCGTATTGATGTGCCTGTACTGCTTCGGGAATATTTCGATTTTTATTACGGCGGGGATGCTGTTGAAGCGGAAAAGTATTTTATTTTGTTGGAAAAACTTATTCCGCAACTTACTGCTTTCAATGTGCCGTTGTTCCGACTCCGCTTTCCGGATGTTTGGCAAGTGGATATTGATGGCGCAATAGGCGGCACCAAATTTTTACCTCAAGCCTGGTCGCCTGCCGATGCATATGGTGAAACGGAGATTGCCCGTGACGAAGTCTGTGAAAATATTTATGCTGCATTACGGGATGTGCATGTGCCCGCAAGTAATGGTATTGTTAAAAATATAGATAAAGCCAGAGCATATTTTACCTATGTCAAAGAAAAAATTACCGCCTTGCGCCTTCAACTTGACGCGCAAAAATATTTGAGAAATCAAGAACAGGAAAAAGCCCGGCAGTCGCTGGAAAAAGCCATTGATATTGAGAAAAAATTATATGGCGAAAATATTGAAGACTGTCAAAAATGGTGTAATACGCTGCAAGGTTAAAACCAAGTGGAAAAATAACTGTCCGACATCAAGTCCGGTCAGCCCTTATCGATGATGATGCCTTTTCTCTGGAAGGTCGGGACGTCGAGATCCTCTCCCTGATGAGTAACCGGTGTGGTGTTCAGGAATATTCCCCTTGAAATGTTTTGCAGCGGCAACGCCCTGAAACGCTGAGATAATCTGCTGTCATGATATAATACTGGTTGTCAGGCTAATTCCTCGACGTCTGCTTTGTCTTTTGATCTTGAAGTTGATTTTTTATAAGATCGTTTTTACCGATAAAGGGAACTTCAATATTTCCATATTTTCAGAAGATGCGTCGAAAAATATGTCAATGTCTTTTGTAAAACGCGGGAAACCGTGAAATGCCACGGCATAACCGCCCACAATCATATAATCAACGTTGTTTTCTTCTAGTAACGCTAATAATTCTTTGAAGTCTTGCTGGATATTCATACAAAAAATTTCCTGCTTCCAGACGCAGCTTTTCCAGAGCGTCCAAACGTTGTTCCGGGCTTTGGCTTTTCCAGAACTTTCTATCCTCAACAGCCTGTTTTTCTTTGCTTATATTTCTTATTATTTTTTCCATGAGTATATAATAAATCCGGAATTACCTGATATCAAGTTTTTTCAGCCCTTATCGATAATGATGCCTTTTCTCTGGAAGGTCGGGACGTCGAGGTCCTCTCCCTGATGAATAACCGGGGTGGTGTTCAGGAATATTCCCCTTGAAATGTTTTGCAGCGGCAGTTCGGCCTGTTCCAGCTCCGCCCCGAACAGGTTTTCCAGTTTCGGTTTTTCCTCTGTTTTTTTCGTTTCCGGAGCGGTAAAACCGTTGGTCGCGGGTGTTTCAGCGGGTAGCGGCTGGGTGTCGAATTTTATCGCGATTGCGGTAATCTGCACCTGTTCCCCGTAATTTTCAGCGGTGTTGGCGCCGACGATCAGATTACAGTCGGGGTGTACGAATTTTTCGAAGGCTTCAAGGGTTTTCTTGGTTTCGTCGATTTTCAGGTCTTTCCCGCCGGTCAGGGAAACTATTACGGTGTCGGCTTCGTGCAGTTTCTCTATGCCGCCCAACAGAGGGGAGTCGAGCATGCGCTGGAGGGCGATATGATTGCGGTTCAGGCCGTCTCCCGAATCCGCTGTTCCGACTCCGATAGCGGCGGAACTTTTCTGTTTTTTCAAAGCTTCCTTGATATCCGCGAGGCCGGCGGGGAGGAGGTTGTTGTGACTGATGATTTCGCTTACGCCGATAATTGTCCGCGCTACTTCCATATCGGCCATTTCAAACGCCTTTTCCACCGGGGTGTCTCCGGACAGGCGGGTAAACAACAGGTCGTTAGGCAAATAAAGCAGAACGTCGGCGACCGGCAGCAGTTCTTTAACGCCGTTTTCCGCTATTCGGCGTTTACTGCGTCCTTCGAGCGAAAACGGCATGGTTGCGATAAAGATTGACGGGATATTGAGTTTTTTGGCTATTCCCGCAAATGCCGCGACGCCGCCGGTGGCGGTGCCGCCGCCGAGCCCGCAGACGACAAGCAGCAGTGAACTGCCGCTTACGAGGTCTTCTATGTTGCCGCGTTCGCGGGATATTGAACGCTGGCCTTCGAGGACGTTGCCGCCGCAGCCTTTACCCTGCCGCCATTTTTCGTCGGCGAGAAATTTCCTGCCGTTTTCCAGCGAGGAGCGTTCAAGAACGTCGGAATCTGTATCAACCGCCAGCATTTTCAGGTGGGCGGCGTGCGGTAAAACCGCGAGTCTGCCGAGAATTTTCACTCCGGCGCCGCCGAGGCCTATTACTGTAATCGGTCTGTCAATTTCCTGCTGCTGTTCCATAGTATTCAAATTTTAAGGGATTTATATATATCTGAAAGCGAACGTAAAAAACGGTTGGCCGCGCCGTCGGCGGAGTTAAGAAGTTTTTCCGCAATACTGCCTTTCTGCCTGGAATTAATGA
>JBAYCO010000233.1:0-6623 GCA_041668685.1 Victivallaceae bacterium
AAGGTCAAAGGAGTTGAAGTCATGACAGGAAATAACGGTAAGGCGCCGAAACGGCGGGTTCAGGTTATCAATGGCGTAGTACGTGTCTACGAAGACCATCCCTACTGGGACAAAGAGAAAAAACAGTGTCGGCATCGACGAACATACATAGGCCGCCAGGATGCACACGGCAACTTCATTCCCAACAAGTCTTACCTGGCTGGCCAAGCCTCTTCCGCAAATGAAACAATCAAGGCGGCTGAACGGCGTTTCTTTGGCACCGGGTTTTTGTTGGACCACATCGGTAAGGTCACAGGCGTGGAAAAGGATATTGCCCTTAGTTTCCCGGAGCAGAAAGACCAGCTTGTCTCGTTGATCTATTTTCTGGTACAGGAAGGAGAAAGCGCCGTGTATCGTTTTCCCCGCTGGATGGTTTCACACTGGCATCGCCTCAAGTATGTCTTGGGATCGCAAGGCATCAGCAGGTTGTTTGGGACGATAAGCGAGGAAGCTAAATTTGACTTTTTTCGGCGTCAGGCGAAACGACGGCTGGAAAAAGAATATCTGGCCTATGATACGACCAGTATTTCTTCATATTCCGAATTGCTCAAGCAGGTCAGGTACGGCCGCAACAAGGATGGCGAACGTCTTCCGCAGATAAATCTTGCCATGGTATTCGGTGAAGAATCCGGCTTACCGGTCTATTTCCGCAAGTTGCCCGGAAACATTAATGATGTAAGCACCATGGAAAAGATGATCGCTGACGCAGCGTTCCTTGAACTTTCCAAAGTAAAACTGGTCTGGGATCTGGGATTTTACAGCGCTAAAAACGTCAACACGTTGTACCACGCCCATTACAAGTTCATCGGCGGACTCCGTCCGGACACGAAACTGGCCCGGGAAAGCGTCGAGGCCGTCAGGAACGACATTGTTTTTTACAGCAACTATCTGGAGGGTGACGACGCGTATTGCGTGAGCAAGAGTGTTAAATGGGATTATTTTTGGCGCCACCGCAACGGCCGTGAGGAAAGCGGTACCCGGCGCCTGTACGTGCATGTGTATTATAATGAGCAACGAGCGGCCGCGGAGCGGGCGGATTTCAACCGGGAACTCAGGGAACTCAAAGAAGCCGTACTTAACGGAAAGGCGACGGAGTCCCAAGTGGAAAGGGCAAAGTTGTTCCTGGACATCAAAAGTACGCCGGTTAGAGGCGTCAAGGTTGAATACAATGATGAAGCTATCCATGTGCAGACGCGGGATTTCGGATATTTCGTGTTGATTTCCAATGATTTGAAAGCGGGTGGCGCCGCTTTGGAATGCTACCGTAACAAGGATATGGTCGAAAAGACATTCAACAACCTGAAGAATCGACTTGACTTTAAGCGGACGCTGGTCAGTTCGGCTGAAAACCTGGAGGGGAAATTGTTCGCGGAATTCGTCGCTTTGATATATATCGCTTATATTCATAAAGTCATGAAAGCTGAGAATCTGTACCGGAATTATTCCATTCAGAGCCTGCTCGATGAACTTGACGTCATTGAACGTTTTGATTACGCCGGTCAACGAATCCATTACGGGGAAATTACCGAAAAACAACGTAAAATCTACGAGGCATTCGGAATATTAGCTCCTGACGGCATACCGTCGAAAGCTTGGGCATCCAGAAACAAGAACTCCCAACTGCCGTCTACCTGAACATAGTTATATTTTTATGGGAATCCAGGGTGTAAACGAAAAAAAATGACGGATAAATTGACGGGATTTTCTTACGCACTATGTCATAACTCATCCGAGAGGAATATAAGCAATATAATCTGCCGATTCAATAAGTCAAATGTTTGTAAAATCAAAAATAACGGAATAACGGATGATATTATGCGTTTTGATTTTGAACCACAATTGGATTTATTGGCATGAAACGACGAATGAAATTAACAGCGACCAAGGTCTATGGCAGATTCATGGGCTTTATTGCCGGAATTAGTAAATTTTCTATTCCCTGACAGATAAACCTCTGAGATTCAATTAATTACCTCATGCAATTTTCGGTGGAGAGCGTTTCGTTTTATTAAAACATCCACCAGGTAAAACCGAACTATTTTATTCCCCAACAATTGCTTATGATTTAATGCCGTTACTTGGCAAGGGAGCAGGTATTCATTAATCCAATATTGACCTTTTCAACCATAATTCTTTATTCCCTCATTTTACTTTTTTACCGGCCGCAGAAGTTTGTATAAGCCGTGCCCGGAGTTTTACATCAATTGTTGGAGGATTCTTGACCGGATACCATGTTTGTTCTTCAAGAAAGGGCTGAATATCCTTGTTGTCGGTGCGAAATCCGTAAAACTCCAAAATAACGTCCGCTATCTCTTTTTCCCCTTCTGGAGATAAAAGTTGATTTTCCCGGTCAAGTGATTTTTGTAATTTATTAATTTTAGCTGCCGCATCCGGCTTGTTACTGTCCTTTAATTTGTCTATAACTGATTCATACCTCTTGATGTTTTTCAGGGCTTTTGCTTTGGCAATAGACATGTAATGTTCATAATTTGCCAGCGTCTTTGGAATAGCGCAAAATAAGTAGGTGATGCTGATATTTTGTTTTGGCGCAAAATCAGTAAAAGTCCACTCCAGAGTGCGTTCGTTACGTTTATTGAGAATTTCTTTCCAGCCTTCCGGTTGAATATTTCTAATCAAGGTAGCAAAAACAGGATAATTTTGTCGCTTGTCGTAATACGGGTCTGTCGGTAAATCTTCGGATGCGCCCCGCTTGTGAAGATACTGTTCAAATTCTCCCAAATGAATACGAAAAACAGCCTTTTCTATTTTTCCGCTCCAACTGTTTCCGGTAGTGGTCACATAACCAAATGAATTAGCAAAACCTGTAATCAGCGAAGTCAAATATTGCGGATATTGCTTTTTCCAATAATTTTTCTTGGCTTTGATGGAAAGTCCCAAACCGGCATAGCCGTTCATTTCATAGCTCACGAGCAAATTGATAGTCTCATTGGGTTTGAACACCATATCCCACATAAAAATCTTGCCGTATTTCTGCTTTGCGTCATACGGAACATAGCGCACAGCATAAGAACCATTTTCAGTTCCGGCAACGAAGTTAAAGCGTGAAATGACCTTTGTTTCGCTAAATCCCTCTTTCTTTTTCCAAGGCAAATTTTCCGTCGTCAACGGGAAGCCGACCGGAACGATTACGGTTTTATCCGTAAGATTTCGCAACTTGAATTTGCAGATATAATGAGCCCGGTCGACATATCGCAACGAACCAGTAACCCGTCCTCCGGCACGAAGCAGGTAAATATCCACTTCCTCAGAGACCATCCGAACATCAGCACTCTTTTCCTGGCGGACGGATTGCCCGAAACCGGCAAAAACTCCAACGTTACACCACCCGGCGGTTGCAACAAACACGCACGTCATTGTCAATAATATTTTTCCCATTTTGCCTCCGGTTAAAAGTTGATGGAATTCGGCCATCACCTATTTCCGAACCTGTTTTTTTTATTGTTTGTCTTCGTACAGTCCGTTTTGGCCCCATTTAGCAAGTAAACCTGAAAAACAATCCAGTTCTTCAGGTTTAAAAAACTCTGTCGCGGCTTGGATTACACTTTTTTCATCAGCAGGGAGAGAAAATCTTATACGCAGAGCCTGAATCAGAATATATTTTATCGCCATCAGTTCAGATAGACCACAATCTTCCACCGTCCACGAATTAAGTTCTTCCAAAGATTTTTCATATGTTCCGCCTGAAATTGAAAGTTCCCATGCCAAATTACATATTTGATCGCATTTTTCAAGTTCATCCTGTTCTTCCTCTTGGGACGCGACAACAGAGCTTTCTTTCATATGTTTAAGAAACTTCCGGGAGAATTCATGAAATTCTTTATTGCAATAAGATGGTAATTCTTTGGGATCGACGCCGATTGAATCAAAATTATTCAAAAAGCAATCCAACTCTTCTTCTGTAAAAATATCTATTGCCGCTTGAACTTCATTATCTCCATCCTCAGGCATTGAAAACAGCATCCTTAAAGCCAGAATCAGCATGAATTTTTTTGCCATGCGGATAGGCAAGTTCGGAGTTGCAAATGGTAATGTTTTGATCTTTTCTATTGATTTTTCGTATGTCTTACATGAAATCGAAAGGTTCCATGCCATGGAACATATCTCAATAGCGGTTTGCGCTTCTTTCAGAACGGCCGCTTCACCGGTGACCGTCGAATACTGGTTCAATTGATTAAGAAAATCCTGGGTAAACTTATGAAAATCGGCTTTATTCCTTGCGAAAGATTGACCGGACGGCAAGCGATCTCGCGTGCGTTTATTTCTTTCAAATCGCTTCTGGGCTTTGCTTTTTTTATTTTTTTGGGGACACATAAAAATTTTCTGATAGATGTTTTATTGAAAATGACTGTATACTCGCAAATTCCAAGTATCGGCGTCCGCTATGTAGTCAAGGTCAAAGCGGACAATGATAGCGTCTATTTTCGGGAATAACTCAAATTTGCGCTTAATCAATTTATCAAAAATTTGTTTTCTCTTTTTTAGCGGCGGCATTCCGGTTTTGTTCTTTCTTTTGTCGACTATAACATAAAGGTTGCCCATGGCAAGCGCATCCTGTTTGTTCTTGTGTATAACGCAGCAATTCCAGGCATTCATTCCGAGATTGTAAATCTCCTGCCGAGCTTTTAACTCCTGCTCTTCCGTCATGTTGACTGTAAGTTCATCTGCAATCGGCTCACAGAGAGCTTTCAGGGCATCAGAGAGTTTAACCCCGTATTTTTTCTCCGCCGTATTCCACAAAACTTTTTTGTCTTTAAGTGCCTCTCCCATGAACTTACCGTCTAAAAAAGGCATGCTCCACCATTGATTTTTTCCAGATTTGTTCATCTTTTCATCCATAATTTCATCTTTTCTCTCCGCAAGTATAGTATCCGCCGGTTTTCGGTACGCCGCGAAATTCAATTTTCCCTTGGGTCCGTAATTGCCGGATATGGCGCTCGACTGTTCGGGTGCTTGTGTCAATTGCTTCGGCAATAACGTTTGTCCGGCATCCGGGATGCAGCCGGATATATTCGAGAATTTTTACTCCGACATTTACTCCGACATTTACTCCGACATCCGAAATGTCCAGATGGCGTTTCAAAGTGCTCAATATCTCTTCAAGCATGAAATCGACAAATATTCCGCTGTCGGTTTTCTTTGTGCTGAGGTTGATTGCCTGATAGTAACCCTGCTGGTTAGTATATACCATGTTTTCGACCGGCAGATACTGAAAGACCGGATGTAACTGTCCCAGCAACAATGATTGCCAAAGCCGTCCCATGCGTCCGTTGCCGTCCGTAAAAGGATGGATGAACTCGAACTCATAATGGAAGACGCAACTGCGAATCAGCAAATGATCTTTCGCCTGTTTAAGCCAATCGAAGAGGTCAGCCATTAATTTAGGAACCCGTTCCGCCGGAGGAGCCATATGGATAACCTGTGTTCCGGCAACCACGCCGACCCCGGAACTGCGAAACCGTCCTGGAGCGTCGATCAATGCCGCCATCATAATTCCATGCGCTTTCAGAAGGTCTTTGATAGAATATGGATTTAACGATGAATACAAATCATAAGTTTCAATAGCATTTTTGACTTCCTGAATTTCCCGGATCGGCGCGACAATTCTTTTCCCTTCAAGGATTGCGGTAATCTGGCTTTCTGAAAGAGTATTGCCTTCTATGGCCAGCGAACCATGAATTGTTTTGATGCGGTTTGCCTTGCGCAGCTTCAGGCCATCTTCCTGTTCCATGCGTATAACGTACCGTTCTATCAGAGCGGAAATCTCCGCGATCTTGCTGATAGCGGTTGTGCTTACAGTAAATGGCGGTCGATATGTCATAGCCTGGATCTCTCCCGATAATTTCTGTTATGACTGAAATTCATTTTTGCGTTAATGTCGGATATCCCCCAGCTTTGCACCACTTTCCTAAAAAGATTGGTTAAAGAGTCTGATTTAATATATGACTTTGATTGCAGATTGCAAGACAACTCGGATACCGTATTGGTTTTTTTCCGCTTCAAGAGGTACAGCCAATTTTATAGCCTGGCTATCTCCTGTAAATGCTTCAAATCCTTTTATATCTTCAGGGCTACGTGCTGTCAAATGGTAAAAAATATTATCAGAATTCTTTAACAATTCAGGAACAACATCCACTGAAAAATCAAACGGTATTTCTGTTGTCCATGATTCCCCTTCATTTGTCTGCCAAAACGTTGCTGGATATTTTTATTTTCATTTGTTGTTTTTCTTACCGCTTTGCGCTGCCCGTTGATTTGATATCGTAATAACAACTATTCAGATTTTTCTTGTAAATCGTCCCGATATCGAGTTTGATGGTTTTTTCAGCCATATTTCACCTCACAAGTTAAAAAGTATCGGATACGGCTAATATAAGTTGTTTTTTGGGCTTTTGAAAATCAAAAACGGCACTGGACGGTACCTTTTTTGCGTATTTTGAGGTAAAAATGGTACAGCACTCGACTTTTTTAACGAAAAGGTCTAAGTTGAACGGCAGAATGCAAGTTATTGATAGATAAGAGCTTAACTTGTGGGAAACGGTTTTAATAAACTGTTTTTAAAATGG
>JBAYCO010000234.1:0-6609 GCA_041668685.1 Victivallaceae bacterium
GGAGCTTGGATATTTGACGGTCTCATTTTCCACGGGCTTACGCCCATGGCTACTATATAATCATCCCTCCGGGATTCAATTCTTTCTTATTCCGCTAAAATCATATCCCGGAAAATAGGACTACTTGCGAAGAATGGTCAAAAACTTCATTTTCTATAACATTATATCATAGTCGCACCCGCCACGGCTGTCTCCAGCCGTGCCAGTGTCTTATGCAATATAAAAGAAACGGCCGACAACATCAAGGAGACAATATTCTGTTGCTGCCGGCCGTTCCAGGGAAGGAGGGAAAATCACTTCAAGCTGATTATGATTTGCGGTACGGCCCGGTTTTTATCCGTATAAATATCGGCGCATTCCGCTATATCAATTTCGTTAACGAAGTCCTCGGCCGCATTTTTGTTTTTTGCGACTCCCAGACTGACATGCTTTATTTCAATATTTCCTTTTTTCAGGTAATACAAAACCCTGGACAGCCGTTTGACGGAAATTTCAGGGGGAAGCGACATTTCCCCGTTTAAAGTGGCCAGAACCGGCAGGCCGGGGAATTTCAGGACGCATTCTTCGCGGACGATCACACTGTCTCTGATAACGGCTTTATATCTAAAGGTGAAACTTTTCCGATCGGCCTGCCATAACACCGTTTTACTGACCGGCTCGGCAGTATTGTTCTGTCTCAGGTTTCTGGTCAGGGTTCGGACAACGGTATTGGTCAGCGCTTCGCAGAAGGCCTGTTTCAGGGTTTTTGCCGGAGGCAGCATTGCCCGCAGCCCGGCGCCTGGTTTGGATTCGAATTGGCGTGAGTAAAACTTTCCGCCGCAAAATGTTTCGGGGTCGGTATTTTTGTGTTCATTAATTTCTTTTTCAGTCAACGCCCCGGTTATTTCAGCCCCGCTTGGCAGCATCAGCAGAAAACTTAACAGGCAGAAAATATTTTTTATCGTCATATTCGGAATTTCCCCGTTTAATTTTTTTCATCGTCAAGCATTGTTCGCCGCGAAATATCAAATCTCACACGGGAATGGGAAAATAATTATGTTTTTAGCGGTTTTTTTCTGAATAGAGTCTAATCCGCGTCCGCCGCCGGACGCCAGTCGCGGTATATCATGTACAGAGCCGGAACTACAAACAATACCATAACAGTTGAAGCGGCCAGACCGAAAACAATACTGATAGCCAATGGAATCAGCATTTGCGCCTGCATGCTGCGTTCCGAAAGCAAGGGCAACAGTCCGGCGATAGTAGTTAGTGAAGTCAGCATTACCGGCCGGAACCGGGCCATACTCGCTTCGACCGCGGCTTCCGCGGCGACATGCCCTTCCCTGATCTTTATCTCAATGAATTCCATCAGCAGGATCGAGTCGTTAACCACAATCCCGGACAGCGAAACGAACCCCATCATGCTGGGCATGCACAGGGAACTGCCCATGAAAATATGTCCCCAGATAACGCCGATGATCGCCATAGGAATCGTCATCATGACAATCAGCGGCTCGGCATAACTTTTGAACTGGAACGAAAGCAGAATAAATATCCCGATAATTCCCAGCACAAACGAACGCGCCATGGAAGCGCCGGTTTCCCGGCTTTCCTTGGATTCCCCTTCAAAATCCGTCCAGATTCCGGGATAACGTTTACACAGGTCAGGAAGATAACTACGTTTCAGGTCGGCGATGACTTCATCGGCGTTGGCTTTCTTGCGGTCAAGTTCGGCCTTAACGGAAACGCTCCTGACACCGTCTTTGCGCGAAATCCCGGCAAAGCCGCGGCCGCTTTTAATCGAGGTAACGGCCGTCAGCGGCACCTGGCGGCCGTCTTTCAGTTTAATATGGAAATTATCGAAACGTTTGATGTTGTCCTGCCTGATATCCGAAAGTTTGACGCTGATCTCATAGGATTCCTTGCTGATTTGTACTTCATCAGCGACGCTGCCATGATAAGCGGAGCGCAGTTGTGAAGCGATAATGCCTGACGTCAAACCTTCTTTCATCGCTCCCGGCTTCAATTTCAGCACCAGTTCCATTTTTCCGGGGCGCATGTCGTCGGAAATGTCGTAAACCCCGGCGTAACTTTTCAATTTTCGCTGCAACTCAATGGACGCGCGCTTCAACTGCTTCAGGTCGTCGCCTTTCAGACGGATATCGATTGGATTGCCACCGGGGCCGGGCTGAAAATCCTTGAAGGAAAGATTTATGACATTGGCGACTTTCCCGGTAACTTTGCGCCAGTAGGCGAGAATATCATTGACGGAAGTCCGCCGCTTATTGCCGGGCAGCAAGTCCGCAGATACGGTAACTACATGCGCTCCGCTTTCTCCGGCGTCGGTGTTGACGTTAAACTGGATCGCGCTGTTTTCGATCAAATCCTGCTGCCTTGGCTGTAGAGGTTTGAAATGGGCGTTGACTTTTTGCAGCGAATCCACCAGCCGTTCGGCGATTTGTTCGGTTTTTACCAGCGGGGTGCCTTGGGGCATCAGTACCCGCGCGACAATGATATCCCCGTCCAGGTCAGGAAAAAGACGGAATTTCAAGATGCCGCCCGCCACCATGCCGAGTGAAATAATGAATACGCCGAGAACACAGCCGACAAAAATATACCGGTGCGGGATTACCTGCCGGGCAAAGCGCCCTATAATATTTATTCTTACCCATTGAATTAAATTGTTTATTCGACTCCGGATCCGGCCCGGTGAATTGTTCAGGCCGTGCCGCGCCAGCGAGTGCGACAAATGGTTGGGCAGGATCAGGAACGCCTCGATCAGGCTGACCAGCAGCACCATGGTCAATACGGCCGGGATTACTTTCAGGATTTTGCCGACATTACCTTCAATGCCAAGCAGGGCGCCGAACACGCAAACCGTAGTGGCGAAAGAAGCCAGGACGCCGATACCGACTTCTTTGGTGCCGTCAACCGCCGCGTCCACGGCTTTTTTGCCGCGCGCCATATGCGAGGCGATATTTTCAGAAATAACGATTGCGTCGTCCATCAATAGTCCAGTGGCGATCAGCAGGGCGACCATGGATATCATGTTGATCGAAATTCCCATGAAATTGATGAAAAACATTGCTCCCAGAAATGATATCGGCAAGCCCATGGCGACCCAGAAAGAAAAGCGCAGGTTAAAAAACAGCCACAAGGTCAGGAAAACCAGGATTATCCCTTGAATACCGTTACTTACCAAAAGGTTGAGACGGTCCCGGACAATGGCTGAAACATTGTTGGTTATATAAAAGCTGACGCCCGGCGGCTTGATTTTTTCTTCATGTTCCAGAAATCCCTGCACTTCATCATAAATAGTAAGCGTATCCTTGGATTTTGATTTGGTGATCTCCAAAACCCCGGCGCGTTTGCCGTTAAACAGCAGTTTATCTTCGTCCTGTTCGAAATCATCGGTAATCTTGGCAATCGCGCCCAGCTTAATTTCAGCGCCGGAACTACCGGTAATTACGGTCATATCCTCAAGTTCGCGGATAGTGCGCCGGCGGTCGTTGAAACGGATGCTGTAATCCCGTTCGCCGGTTTTTAAAGTACCGGCCGGGAGGTTCGTATTCTGCCCGCCGATGGTTTGAGTAATGTCATCGATACTCAAGCCATACGCCATGAGTTTTTTTGGCGGGATCATGATCTTGAACTGGTGCTGGGAGAAACCTTTGATCTCGATCTGGTTGACATTCGGTAAGCGCTGGAGTTTGTCTTTCAACAGGTTGCAGTAGGATTTCAGGTCGGAAAGCGACATCGGCCCGGTGACTGCGATCGATACTACATTATCTGTGCGGTTCAACGGTTTTATGATCGGTTTCTCGACGAAATCGGGAAAATTATCGATAGCCTCCACTTCCGTCCGGATATCGTCCTGGAACTGCTGGAAATCAGCTCCGGAATCCATTTCGACGGTTATCGAACCGGCGCCTTCTTTGGCCACTGAAATTACTTCCTTGACATTGTTGACCTTGTCGATGGCGTCTTCGACCCTTTCGCAGATCGCTTCTTCGACTTCCTCGGCGGTCGCGCCGGGATAAGCGACGGTTATCTGTACCTGGTCTTTGGAAAAATCAGGCAGCGTTTCCCGCCGGATTTGAAAAATGACGACTATTCCCAATATCAGGAAAATCAGCATCAGCAAATTGGCTGCGGTTTTGTGGGAGGCGAAAAACCTGATCATTTACTATCCTCCTCTTTCCCTGCCGCCGCCAGTTTTATCCTTGCTTCCAGAGCAATGTTGACGGTAGTGTCCAGCAGCATCCCGTTGATTGCCGGGATCAGGTCGGAAGTAACGATTACGTCTCCCGTTTCCAAACCTGTTTTGACAACGGCAATATTGGCAATTTCATATTTGAGTTCAATTTCCCGAATTTCCAAACGTTTTTGGGGCGTAACCAGGTAAACCGTGCCGTCATGAACGGCGGAACGCGGAATCACGATGCTGTCCGGCTGTTCCCGGCCGTAAATATCCACTTCGCAATACATGCCCTTAACCAGCGGCGGACGCTCGGCGCTGACCGAACGGTAGGGATTATAAACGACTGCCGCAACTCCGACCGTGCGGGTGCTGGGATCGACCGGCTCCATCCGTTCGCATTTGGCTTTCCAGCGAAAAGTCCGGCCGTTGGGACTGTGTTTGATAACAGCGGTCAATCCGAGATGTGCCGGGATACCGGTAAATTTACCGGCGGAAAGCGCAAGCCGGCCAGGTTGAACGTTTTTGTTCAATACCAGCGTGGCAAGGCGTCCCACATCTACCTGGGCAACGACTTCCGCCGAACCGATACCGTCGGCTTCAAGCATTTCCTGCCCCAGTTGGACATACTGGGAAATTTCGACGTCGGCTTTGGCTATCCGGCAGTCAAAGGGAGCTTCAACCTGCGTATATTCCAAATCCAGCTGCGCCTGCGCCAACAACGCCTTGGCGGCCTCCAACTGCGCCTGCTGATATTTTATCTGGCTGGGAAGAAGATCCAAACTGGTCTGGATATCCTGAACGTTATTTTCCTGTATCAGCGTGGTTATCTGCTGTTTTTCCAGACTTGACGCGGACACAACATTTGCTTTGGCCAGGTCCCGCTGTCGTTTTTGTTCCCTGAGGTTCAGCGCCAGGCTCATTTTGTGGAGTTTGAGCTTGGCATTATAACTTCTTTCTTTTGCCGCCAGTTCCAGAAGGGTGGCTTCTATTTTCTTGATTTCCGCCTTTTGCTGAATGATCCTAAGCTTGTAAACGGAGTCGTCTATCTGAAGGAGTTTTTCGCCTTTCCGGAAAAACTCCCCGACGTCCAGGCGTTCGCTGATCCAAACGATTTTTCCGGAAACCTGTGGATAGGCCTTCCATATTTTCCCCGGCTGAACCGTGCCGAAACCGACCACTTTCGGCACTACCGTCTGTTTGCTTACCCTGAACACCTGGACGTAAGCAGCCTGTTCCTGTGTTTTTTCCCCGCTCGGCCGGCTTTTAAACTTGACCAGCAGGGCAAAAACGATAATTCCAGCCGCGACCGGGACAAAAAACCACAATTTTTTAGATATTATTTTCATGTACCGCCTCCTTTCCTGCCTGTAAGCCTTGCGTGAAAATTGCCATGACCGTATCCAGATCCTGTTGCAGCGGGCGGGCATCGCCGCTGATTATCTTGGATATATTTATGCTCATGATCATGCCGATAAATATTTCCGCGACGATCCGTGGGTTAAAACTGTGTAATTCCCCGCATTGCATCGCCGGGGTAATAATTTTTTCAATCGCGGCGATGATTTTCTCCCGCTTTTCGAAACGTTCCCGGTTTCCGAGAATGCCGCTTATTTTCGACTCATGGAGCAGCACCAGAACTTTGCGATAACGGCTGAAGTGCTCAAGGGTCAGCCGGGCTATTTCACGCAGCTTCGGCAACGGGCCGGAATCCGCTGCCGCAAGCTCATTGATCTTTTTCACCATCGGATCCAGAATCGCGTTTTCTGTCCGGGAAATCAATTCATCCTTGTTTTTAAAATAGTTGTAAATAGTTCCTTTTGCCACTCCCGCGGCTTCGGCTATTTTATCCATGGTCATATTATCGACGCCGTATTCAGTGATAACCCGCATTGCCGCCTCGCACAAATTTTCGTGCATAACCTGATCGAGCAGCGCTTTCTGTCCTTTTGAAAGTCTGGCCATGTGCATAACTCCTGTTTTTAATCAAGTGACCGCAAAGTCACTAAAATGACTATTAAGTCAATATAATGACTACACGGTCATTTGTCAAGGGTTTTTTATAAAAACTTACATTGTCATCCCTGAATTCAGCGGTTCCGAATGAATATCCAAGAAATCGCCTGCACTCATTTGTTTTGAAATTTGGGCAGGCTTCGCCCTTGCCGAGGGTCGGCATTAAATCATAAACAGTTTTTGGGAAGCCGGGTTAAAAATGGTGATTAAATTTGGGCGGGCTGAATTTTCAGGCGAATTTCAGACGTATTCGCATTTGAGGGATCGGCGGCGGTCTAAATACTTTTTCCAGTAATTCAATCCTGATACGCAACGCTATTATTGCAAAGGTCTGAAAAATATTTTTCAGCGATTGAGACAGATTATCGGCTTCTCCGGTTAACAGCCTTCTTATTTGCCCGGCGACATCAGTGAAA
>JBAYCO010000235.1:0-6580 GCA_041668685.1 Victivallaceae bacterium
TGACTGGTTCACGGATTTTAATAAATGCGGCGGCGTCATTATTGATATGCTCGCACACCACGTTGACCTGGCAAACTGGTTTTTCGGCGAGGCGCAGAGCGTTTACGCAGCGGGAATGCTGCTGGATCCCGCCCAGGAATTGCCGTCCGATTATGCCGCCGGAATAGTAAAATATAAAAACGGCGTTATATGTAACCTGATGTGTTCATGGCAGCGCTTCGGCCGTTCCGACGAAATAATGGAAATCTACGGAGAAAAAGGCGCTCTGGTCATGGACGGTTCCGACATTATCACTTTTTATCCGCTTAACGGCGAAAAACAGTCCATTGATGTCGGTACGGCCGTCGAAGCGGCTGAAGGCGTGAAACAGGTAAATACCGGAAACGCTTTTCTGATTGAAGCGAAACACCTGATAGCGGCAGTCAATGGCGAGTCCGCCAAGGATATGCCGACCATACATGACGCTTTCCGCAGTCTGGAAATCGGCCTGGCTATGATTGAATCGGCCAGGAATAACAGCGTTATTCTGTTGCCGCTTAAACAATAAGGCAATACAACAGTATTATGAAACGAAAAATCAGAATCGGTATTCTGGGACTGGGCCGGGCCGGACGCTATATGCATGCGCCGGAACTGGCATTGTCACCGGATTTGTTTGACCTTGTCGCCGGTTGCGACCATGCGCCTGACCGCCGCGTAGATCTGCCTCCGCAATTCGCAAATGCGGCAATCTACGCGTCGCTGAAAGAAATGCTGGATGACGACCGGATCGAAATGATTACCATTGCAACCCGCAACCCCGACCACACTCCGCATGCGCTTGCCGTACTTGAGGCAGGAAAATACGCGGTAGTTGATAAGCCGGTGGCAATCAGCGCGAAACAGGCAGATCAACTCAAAAAAGCGGCCGCGGCTTATCCCGGAAAATTGTTATTCCGTTACAACCGGCGGTTTGAGCCGGCTTTTTGCAAAGTACGCGAAGTGATGCTTTCCGGGCTCCTTGGCCGTATCGGTATGGTAAAAATCTACCGCCATCCCGGCTTTGTCCGCCGGCTCGACTGGCAAACGCTTACCGAGTTCAAAGGCGGCATGTTCAATAACTGGGGGCCGCATCTGGTAGATCAGGCCCTGCAATTGCTTGACGCGCCGGTTGATGATCTCTGGTGCGATTTGCAACACAACGTTACGGCCGGTGATGCTGACGACCAGGTAAAACTGCTGCTCCGGGGAAGCAACGGACGGGTGGCCGATGTGGAAGTGTCCACCACTGTAACGTTACCGGGACGGCTCTACGAAGTATGGGGCGAACGCGGTTCGCTGTTTGTCCCGCTGGAAGAAAAAACCGTTCAACTGCGTTATCTTGATCCGGAACAAAATCTGAAACCGCTTCACCCCGTACGCGCCAATTTTCCGCTCGCATATGGCAATCCGGACGAAAAACTCCGGTTTATCGAGAAAGAGCTCCCAATTGAAACCGACAGTACTCATATCCTGCAGCGCGGCCATGTCCTGAAGCCTGGCGAACCGGTCGATCCGGAGCGCGGCTATACTTACCCCGACACCATGTGGGGACACATTTATGCCGCCGTAACGGAAGGAGTTCCTTATCCGGTAACTGTCGAACAAGGCTTGGAAGTGGTCAGAATTATCGAGCGCGCCCGGCGGGCCAGTAAATACACGCCGCATGAATCGCAACTTTCCAGATAGCAACCTTATATTTCAAGATTCTTTTAAAGATGCAAGCTTTAAATGAGTTATAGTCTGGGACGTTTTGAGGGTTTGTATATGTTCATAAAGGTATTATAAATCTTCTTCGGTAAGGATTTTCTTGAGAAGCCAAGGCCTCCACAAGCCGGTTTATAGCTGTCATGTCATGGTTACACTGACTACTATCAATATTCTGAACACAACACATAACCTGTCATTTTCAAGATTAAACTTTGAAAATGACAGGTTTATTGCAAGTTTTTAATAAAAATTCATTTTTCTCTGTTTTTTGCATTGAAATCCCAAATAATACGTATATTTTATGCTTTAAATCCAAAATAATACGTATTTAATAGGATTATAATCCAAAAATATACGGGTAGTATTATGTTTTACATTACCAGAACAATTGAATCCGATATTAAAAAACGTTTGTTTTCAGGCAAGGCCATTATTGTTTATGGACCGCGACAGAGCGGCAAAACAACAATGATTAAACACATTATAAGACCTCACGACAAAGATACATTATGGCTGAACGGAGACAGCCCGGATATAAGGGACATGCTTGAAAACGTAACTGTTACTAAATGGAAAGCAATTCTTGGAAGTAAAAAATTTATCGTTATTGATGAAGCACAGCGAATTACCAATATTGGACTTGCGATAAAGCTTCTGGTAGATGAACTGCCGGAAATCCAATTGATTGCTACCGGGTCTTCAGCTTTTGAGCTTGCCGACAAAACTTCAGAACCGCTCACCGGCAGAAAATTTGAATACCACCTTCTGCCGCTTTCCTTTGGTGAAATGTGTGGAAAACACGGACTACTTGAGGAAAAACGCGCACTTGAACAACGTATGCTTTACGGTTCTTATCCTGAAATTATCAGTAAACCTGGTGACGAACAACCCCTGTTGAGTATGCTTGCCGGAAGCTATCTATATAAAGATTTGCTTATGTTGGAAAACATCAAAAAGCCACAACTGCTTGATAAACTTATTCGCGCTGTTGCGCTTCAAATAGGTTCGGAAGTATCCACATCTGAACTTGCAAAGCTAACTGGCGCTGATAACAAGACTGTTGATAAATACATTGACTTACTTGAAAAGTCCTATGTCGTATTTACGCTTTCAGCATTCAGCCGCAATGCCCGCAAGGAAATTAGAAAAAGCCGGAAAATTTTCTTTTATGATCTTGGCATACGAAATGCGGTTCTTGGAAATTTTGTTCCGGTAACTTCCAGAACTGATATTGGCGGGTTGTGGGAAAACTATTTAATATTGGAACGCATTAAGCTGCAATACAACCAGCCTTTTCCTCCACGCTGTCATTTCTGGCGTACTACTGAACAACAAGAAGTGGATTATATTGAAGAGTCAAGCGATACCTTAAGCGCATGGAAATTTAAATGGAAAAAGGATTCTAAAGTTAAGATTCCTGTTACGTTTACCAATGCTTACCCCAAAGCTAAGACGGCCTTTGTTACGCCGGCAAACTACGATGAATTCTTGCTGTCTTAGGCTTGCAAATTTCCGAATCAAATAATCTTTATTTTTTACTTTCAGCCTTTTCTGTTGCAGTATACCTGAATCCGTGAAAGAATTTCCAGATTTCTTTCTTTTTTGATTTTGCGGCTGAAAAATCAGCCGAACAACTTGATTTCAACTTCGCAAAAAAATAATTGGTATTTAACCTAATGAAAACATATTTTTTTAAGAGGGGGACGTTTTGGGGGTCTTTTGAGTTGTATATGGGGGTATAATGGTGTATATAGAGAAAGCCAAAAAGCCTTAAAATGCTTGATTTTGAGGTTAAATGGTGCGCGAGAAGGGACTCGAACCCTTACCCCGAAGGACCAGATCCTAAATCTAATTCACACATGCAAATAAAAACACAAAAAACACCCTGTTATTCCTTGATTCAACCTCAAAACCACTTGTTTTAAACCTTGACAGACAAAATACCCCGTTACATCATGAGATGCTATTTTTCGCCGTGATTCAGCGAATAACAAGACCATAACAAGATCAACTTTTCCATACCCGGTAAGCGGCATATTGGGCAGGGGATTAATGCCGGAATTCAAAATACAATATAAAGATGAATGTCTTAATTTTCGAAGTCATCGTGTATTTGTATGAGGGTAAACTTGAGGAAGTCGGTGGCTTAAGTTAATGGTCATGTGGCTTGATAGCTTCAAATAGAAAATCTAAGCACACCCGGCAACGCTCGGTGTGCTTGTAAGTTTTTTATGAGAAAATACAGATACTGGGTAAATTTTCCATTTAGATATGGCACAGTATCAATACCATTTTCTGAATCCTTTCAAACACTATTTCAATGAATGTGCTACGACATTCATCATCCCACAAAGGCAAAAGTCTGATTGCCGTTATGTCATTGTCAATTGCAAAAAAGCCGAAAAAATTTATGATAATTTTACTTTCTCTAAGTCTGCAAAAAAATGTATTAAATAGCAGTAACTATATTTGTGTAAATAGTGGATATTTAGGCTTATTGTAACTTTTTTCACTTTAGTAACTTTCGCATTCAACTTGAAAACCAGTAGTATTGGTGGTATATTTATTTTTATATTGACTCTCAATATTGTATGGAACTGTTAAAATTTCTTTCTAAAGGTGCTGGGTGATGAATGAATACGATTGTTATGTTGAAAACTATTTGCTTCGTTTTCTCCGAACTCCGCTGGCAGATTATGCCCCCATAAATTATGATTTGGAGTATCTCATATCCCTTGCTGGGCAAATAGAATATTTTCTGGGAAAAACAAAAGAGGCTACTTGTCATGTTTTTAATGGTTTATCTTTCAGTTTAAACGGGAAGCTTGTAGAAATTAAATTCCAAGATAACTGCTTTGATAAAATAGTTACTGAATCTAGATATTACCGTATCCCTACGCTTTTCGAACAACTTGGGATAAATAATTCATTAATGCCCAAAGTAGAGGTACCACTGATAAATTTATTTCATCAGATAACTCGAAACATGAATTTTACTGATACGATTTGTCAAATTGCTGATTTGTTAGATCATAAATTTTATCGCGGAAAGATTGCACCCAAAAAATTTAACTCCGAAGATGCCTTCATATGGGGACTTGATGGTATTAGTTATTTTTATGAAAACGAATGGTCGCCAATACAAATATTTTACAAGTATCTAAAAGATTCAGACCAGAAAATACGTTTCTCAATATTCAAAGATAATGAAATATCAGAACGTTGTTTTAGTTTTTTCCCATTTGATTGGAAATCATTATTACCTCTATTGAATATTTGTACCCTGGAGGATATGATGTGGTCATCGGCGGTCATTTTGACGGATTCATTTCAACTTGCTGATATTAATCAATGTTTCCTTACTTCTCAAGGCTGTAGAGATATAGTTTGGACTGCTTGGGACGGAAACGCAAAAACAATTGACCACGTGGATTGGAATCCACTACAGTCTCATAGAATTTATTATTTGTTAAAGGAACATTCCGGATTAAGCGGAAAAGCGGTCTACGAAATATCTTTGGCTGTACATAAAAAACTGAAAAAGTTAAATTGTGAAGGGAAATTTAACCTGAAAGGATTCAAATATGTTTCCTGTTTGCCGAATGGAATTTCAAACATAATTCCATCATCCCAACGCCTTTTTACTCCAGTTGTTTACTCGCCAGATGAAATAAAAGAACGATCGAATATTTCAAGCTTAAGTTTTGTTTCGTTTAAAAATAATTTGAAAACATTAGCCTCACGACGTTGTCAATTGATGACTCCATTTATCTTTGAACGATCCGCCACCTTAATTAATGGTAAGCGGGAAGCCGGAAAAACCTGGTTTACTTTAATTATCACTTATGCGTTATCTATAGGGCGAACAGCTTTTAAAGGATGGCATTCCGGCAATAAAACAGCTCAGGTACTTTATTTGCACGGAGAAGACTATGGTTTTAATTCATCTGGGAAAAAATTGGCGGATATTGTTCCTTGCTTCACAGAAAAAAACAGCAATAATTTGTATTCCCGAAGTTTCTCTATTAATTCTCATAAGAACTCGGAAGAACAAGATAGTAAGAATAAATTTATTCCGATTTCAGATAATTTCTTTCTTATATCTGTAAACAAAAATCCTGAGGGTACTTCTGTTGCCCGAGAATGCTCTGATAACAAAGATGCTTATGATGCACGCCAAATGGCCGGATATATTAAGGAACAAGCAAATTGTGCAAGTTCTTATGCGTTAGTTGACGTAGATGGAGGTCTAGATGCTTTTCCCCGCAGAAAATTAATTGTTCTGGATAATCTTTTTACAGATAATTCTGAAGCCATGACTGTTTTGAATGACCTTGTTAGAACACTGAAAAGAGATGGCTGGGCGGTTATCATCGTTGCTGATAAAAAGGATAAGAATTTTCAACAGAATGAACTTCATCCCAATACAAAAAAGAATAAGGGCTCTCAACTGAACAGGCTTTATACCGATACGAAAATCACAGTTAGAAAAGTTGTAGCCCAAGAAGGTATCTTAAGAATCGGTATAAATGTTGCGAGCCCTTTTAGTGGAAAGAGCAGATTTACCTGTAAAATAGATTTTAATAAAGACCCTATTTCTTTTATAAGAGAAGAAAAAAGTTCAGAGCTGTGGCCAAAGGCAATGATGGATTCGGACAGTTTGAATAAACAAATAGAGTTTCTTCATAATACTAGGCATAAAGGGAAAGAAATAGCAGAGAAACTTGGAATTACGCATTCTTTGGTAAAAAAACGGAAAGGGATACTTGGTTTAAGCAAAAAGCGAAGAAATGATAACCAGCGATTCCTGTAATAATCAAAACCTCAGATTGATGACAGTACTTGGGAGGCA
>JBAYCO010000236.1:0-6542 GCA_041668685.1 Victivallaceae bacterium
TAAGACAAGCATTTTTGAGAAGATGTGAAAGGGACGTTGTGCCAGCTTTGGCCTTAAGTCGTTGATAATCAACACGCCTTTTTTTAACCTGCGGAAGTTGGGCTAGAAACAGTAGAATATTTGAGTGAAGAAAATCTTAATAAACAACTAAATTTATCTTCTCAAATGGATAAAGTTTGCAAAATAATTGCAAGGTGGAACAATGTTGAGCTTTAATTTCTGCAAACTATTCGAATGCCAAACTCGCTTTGGAAGCCCCACTTTTTACAGGTCTTTCACCAGTTTGTTGTGTTGGGATTTCAGACAGTCTTTCCTGAGAGCTTCGAGTTCTTTTTCTAAAAGGGTGAACTCGGCGTTCCGGGGCAGGGGAAATGAATTTCTGCCGACGGCGTCGGCTTTATCCCAGATCGTCTGGATATTTATCTGGTTGACCGGCAGACTTGGATTATAGCCGATTTCATTTTCCTGGTGGTCGAGAACCTTGCTGATTATTCCGGCGTTGCAGAGGTCATACAGAATGTTCCGCGACTCCCTGATCGGGATTCCGCAGGCTTGTGCGACATGCATATCGCTTACCGGTTTGTTGCCTTCCATAAAATTCTTTACGATTATGGAAGCGGCCTTTACCAGCAGTTCCCGCCGCAGTCCCTCGCTGGTATTTGAAGCGTATGGTTCGCATTCATACGTGTCGACGTTCTGATAGGCAAACGACAGTTCGGCCCCGAACAGGACTATGAACCAACTGAGCTGCAGCCAGAACAGGAACAGCGGAACAGCGGTAAAGCTTCCGTAAATGGCGCTCTGGTTGGATACAGCCATTTGTATAACTATATAATACTGTTGCAGTATCTGGAACAAGCTTCCGGCTATTGCCCCGGCGAAAAGCGCGGACAGTATTTTTACTTTTGTATTGGGCATTACTTTATAGAGAAAAGTGAAAAGGAACCCGGAAAGGACGAACGGAATAAATTTTATAAGCACAAAAGTTATCGGGCCGATTACTGAGTTCCATATATATCCGGCTTCGGCAAGACGTTCGATCTGGGTGGTTATATAAACTGTGGCGGTGCTGGAAAACAATAAGAGTACCGGACAGATGATAAGCAGTATCGTATAATCTCCGCATTTGCGGAACAGGGAACGGCAAGTTTTTATGCCCCAGATATCATTGAAAGAATGTTCCACATTGCCGATAACCTTTATTACGGTGAAAAACAGTATAACCAAACCGGCTATTGCCAGGGTTCCGCTTTGCGCTTTTGCCAAAGCTTTGTCGGCGAGTTCGTATAGTTTGTCCAGCAGCACCTGGTATTCGGCGAAATTCGCGTTCAAATCCGCTTGCAGTTTTTTTTGCATGCCGAAACCTTTCGCCACCCCGAAAACTATTGCCGCGAGCGGCACTATGGAGAAAATCGTGTAAAAAGTCAACGCTGAAGCCTGGATAGGGCATTTATCAGTCAGAAAGCCATGGATCGATAAAATAAGTATTCTGACGAATTTTACGCAGGAGGCGCGGAATACCGACAGGCTCCGCAGATTGATTTCCCAAAGACCGACAGCAAAAAATTCCTTTAGAGAGGATATCTTCTTTTTCATATTACGCCCCGTAAAAATAAAATTATTACTTTCTTACTTTAATAAAATATAACCGTTTTTCTCTTTTAACAAATTTTTATCGACAATTCACCGGCAATACGCCTTGAATATGGGGCAAAATGATTGTAATTATTTATATAGTAATTTTTCCTTGAAAAGATAAATATTAAAGCATTGGAAAAGCATCATTTTATGGGAAGCGACAAAAGCAGTAAGGAAAGCGGGGAAATTCGCGTTTTTAAGTTCAGGTATGCACTTTATATTGCCGCTACCCTGCTGATAATTCTATCACTTTTTTCACATAGCGCGACAGATAATTCAATTCTTGGCGGCGGCAGCGACGGCCTGATCCGCAACTGGGTCGGTTATGCCGGCGCGTATTTTTCCCGCTATTGTTTTTATCTTTTCGGTGTGGCGGCTTTTCCGATTGTCGGGCTGCTGGTGATCTGCGCTTTGCGTCCCCTGCTGAACTATCCGACTTCGCGCCGGGGCTATTCCTGGGCGCTGGCGCTGCTTGTTATCGGTACCGCGGTATTGTTCGCGATCAGCCCGCAAAGTTTTGCCAATTTGACCGACAAGTTGGGAATCGGCCGTTCAAACCTGCCTGAATCAGCGCTTTCCGGCGGGGTTATCGGACAGGTGCTGGCTGCGCCGCCTTTGCTTGAAGACGGGATCCCGGCGGGTTTTATCCGGCGTTTTATCGGTGAGATCGGGACGATTGT
Source organism: Victivallaceae bacterium (assembly GCA_041668685.1). Taxonomy (GTDB): domain Bacteria; phylum Verrucomicrobiota; class Lentisphaeria; order Victivallales; family Victivallaceae; genus JAHOYW01. The sequence goes on from JBAYCO010000236.1 coordinate 2,319, forward strand.
CATGGCCGGGGTTTTCGTGCTTGCCGGGCTGATATTCATCTGGCTTGCCGATTGGCTGGTCGTGTTCAAGGCTTTGCTGGCCAAAGCGCCTGAGGCGGCCGGGGCGGTTAATGGTTTCGCCAGCCGTTTCAAGCCTGATGAAGCGCAAATTCCGCCCGTTCCGAAACCGCTTGGCGACAATCTTGAGAGTTCCCGCGAGGCTTTGCTGAATCTGCGCCGTGAATCCCTTGCGAAAAAACATGAGGAAGAGGAAGCCGAACTTGCTCCGCCGCCTCCCGTTCCTGAACCGAAATCCGCTTTAAACAGCGCTGAACCGGCTATTCACTCAACGGTGAAAGGCGATGCGGTCAGTGCGCCCAAACTGCACAACGAGTATATTCTGCCGCCTGTGACAATGCTTTCGAAAGGCCCGGACGCCAGCGCCGAGAGTCAGGATAATATTGAGCATTGCCGTTCTATCCTGCAGCAGACCCTGGAAAGTTTCAATGTTGACGGGCATGTTTCCGGGATCATCAGCGGTCCGCGCGTAACCCGTTATGAAATATCGCTGGCGCCCGGCGTCAAGGTTGAAAAAGTCGCCAATATCGGGAACAATATTGCTATGGAGCTCGAAGCCCAGAGCATCCGTATCCTGACTCCGATTCCCGGTAAAAACGCGGTTGGGGTGGAAGCTCCGAACACAACCGCGGAGGCGGTTTACCTGCGTTCGATGTTTGAGAGTCCGCAGTGGAAGGGCTCAAAGGCTGAGATTCCGGTAGTATTGGGTAAGGACGTCGGCGGCAAACCGATAATCCTTGATCTGGCGAAAGCGCCGCATCTGCTTATCGCCGGGGCTACCGGCAGCGGTAAGAGCGTTTGCATGAATACCCTGATAATGAGTCTGCTGTTTAAATTTTCTCCGGAGGATCTGCGCCTGATAATGGTTGACCCCAAAGTTGTGGAAATGGAAATGTATTCCACTTTGCCGCACCTGATCACCCCGGTTGTGAACGACCCGCAAAAGGTGCCTATAGCCTTGCGCTGGGCGGTCAATGAAATGGAAAAAAGATATCGGGTTCTCGCCAAGGCCAAAGTCAAAAACCTGGCCGGATTCAATTCCCGTCCGTTGAGCCGCGAGCCGGTTTTTGACGAAGACGGTAAGCCGGTTCCTGCGAAAATGCCGCTTCTTTTAGTAATTATCGATGAACTTGCGGATATTATGATGACCGATTCGAAGAGCGAAGTGGAAACCTCTATTGCCAGGATTGCCCAGAAAGGCCGTGCCGCCGGGGTTCACATAGTTATCGCGACCCAGCGGCCGTCAACCAATATCATTACCGGCGTGATCAAGGCAAACTTGCCGACCCGTATAGCTTTCCGTGTAGGTTCTATCGTCGACAGCCGGGTTATTCTTGACCAGAAGGGCGCGGAAACCCTGCTTGGGCGCGGAGATATGCTGTTCATTCCGCCCGGTTCGGCGGTGCTTGACCGTATTCAGGGGGCGTGGGTTGATGATGCGGATATTGCCAAGATAGTGGATTTTGTTTCCGGCCAGGCGGAACAGGAATTCAACAGCAAGATCGTCTCAGGAGAAAACGAAGAAGAACTCGGAGAAGGTGGTGAGGACGACATTCCCGAAGCTTCCATTGACGACGTTCCCGACGTTGCGCCGATTATCAAGAAGTATTTGCTTCCCGGTGACGACGAACTTCTGATGAAAGCTTTGGAAATAGTTCTGCTCGAACAGAAGGCCAGCACCAGTTATTTGCAGCGTCGCTTGAAGGTCGGTTACAACCGGGCGGCGGAATTGATAGATATCCTTGAGGAAAGAAATATTGTCGGTCCTCCGGGACCGGGCGGTTCCAAACGGGATATTCTCGTATTTGACGAAATCGATAATTCCTGAATTTGAAGATATGCAATGATGGATTCATCTGACAAAAAGAAACATATGGCTGTTGAAGACGGTGAAGTTTTTACCCAGGGGCAATTGTCCCTGGGGCTTGATTTGCCGGAAGACGTCCCGCCGACCGCACAAGCGGAAGTGAAAAAATCCGCCCCGCCCGCGGCCGCTTCGGAACCTGATTCCGAGGCAGGGGCGGAGAAGAAAAAGAAAAAAGAAAAAACAAGGAAAAAAGAGCCGCCACGAAGCGATTTTGAGGAAGTATATCTTGATATCGGGGTCGCCTCCCTTGGCAAATACTTGCAGGATATGCGGGTAAAAAACAACTACAGCATAGCCCAGGTCGAACAGATAACCCGGATCAAGAGTACGTATATCGAACTCCTTGAAATGGAAAAACTGCAACTGGAACTGCCTTCGGTTTACGTGCTGGCTTACGCCCGTAAACTTTGCGCCTGTTACGGGGTGCCGGATAATGAAGCCGATGCGATCATGAATGAGCTCAAGACAAAACTTGACCGTTCCCTGCCGCATGATCTGGTAACGAATATCAATATCGACTATGAAATTGATGAGGATCGCAGGAAGAAGCTCCGCCATATTGCCTGGCTGCTGCTGGGAGCGTTGTGTCTTTTTGTCGCCTTGGTGGGAATTGCCGTATTTATGCTGGCGGCGCCGAGAACTTCCTCGAATGTTGAGACTTCCGCGCCGCTGACCGTGCCTGAGAAATTCGATCAGGAAAAACTCAGGGTTTTACAGCCGCCGATTATTATTGAAGCCACGGAACTGCCGGCGAAACCGGCGAATTAAAAAGTATTATTTTTCGGTTTTTATTTCTTCAACGATGATTTCGGGGAGGGCGTTTTCTTTTATTTCCCGCAGTTCGATCATATCGACATAAGTCGTCCCGGATATTTTTTCCGCAATATTTATACGTCCGAAGCTGGTTCCCTGTGGAGTAATGTCGCTCATTTGCACATATACCCATTTATTGAGATATTCATCCTGGTCTTTGGTGTTTATCGAATAAAGGGCGCTGATTATGCCGCCCGGCAATGCCTTGTTTTCATTGTTAAGCAGAGTCATGGAAACTCCTACCCCTTGAAAATTCATGCCGTTGTCGAAACGTTTGGCGATTTTCAGGAAAAAACTCAATTTGTATACGGTATTGGGCTTCAGTACAATATCTTTCAGGGAGTAAGCGGAACCGGAAACAAGTTCATTCCGGCTTTTTATTTTACAGGGTTTGCCGCTTTTGAAACACAGGCTGCGGAGGCCGTGAACGGCTTCCTGTGTGCAAACGCGGCAGGTGGAGTCGGGATTTTCAAGAGAGGCGAACTGGTAGGAGTAATCCAGCAGACGCCAGTCCGCGACTTCAGTTTCTCCGTTCCAGGTCAGGAACCTTTCCTGTGCTTTGTAGACTTTTTCAAAACTGTAGTTCGGGATCAAATTTGGGCGCGACTCGATATCTTTTTTCAAGGCTTCGTCTCCGGCGGCTTTGCCGTCCCATTTCCCGTCGGCAAAAGTCAAAACATAATTCAGTTCGCTGTCTTCATCCATTTTTTGGTGAGGTATAAAATAAATTATGGCTTTATATTTTGACAGTGGAACCGCGTAAACAGGAATTTTAATATCCTTTTCTTTAGGATCGACGGGGGTCATTTTCAGGGACTCCGGATTTATTTCCTTTTTAAAGTCAATAAAAAAAGCAAAAGGCTGCTGTCCCAGGGGTTTATAGTTTGAAAAAACATTTATTTTAGCGCTGTATCCGGCCGCGAAAACATCGCCGCTTAAAATTATTACGGATATCAGAACCGCGCTGATCAGCGTGAATAAATTTTTCATGGTGAATTCCCGTTTAAAAAAAGTCAATTCAATAAAAATACAGCATATCCGTAATTCTTTCAAGTAAATATGGCCTTTAATGTGCTTTTCTGCCGCCCGGCTGTTGGCTTACGGGTTGCAAAAACAATATTTCGAAGTAAATTATTCCCCTTACGTTATTACTAAACATTTATATTCAGGAATTTAGTTGATATGAAAATGAGCAAAATGGTTGGGCGCCGTATTAAGGAAGACCCCAAAGACGCCAAAACAATAAGCCATAAATTTCTGGTTCGCGGCGGTTATGTCCGCATGGTGTCGGCCGGAATATATTCTCTGCTGCCAGCCGGTAAACGCATCATTGCCAAGATAGAAGCGATCATCCGGGACGAAATGGATAAAATCGATGGTCAGGAAATCCTCATGCCGGTAATTCTGCCGGCGGAACTATGGGAAGAATCCGGCCGTTACGAAGCCGTAGGGCAGGAGCTTTTGCGTTTTGAGGACCGTAACGGCAA
>JBAYCO010000237.1:0-6538 GCA_041668685.1 Victivallaceae bacterium
CCTCCTTATTCCGTTACCGATAGTGAAATTGAAGAAGGAACATATTTAACGCCGTTATCCGGATATTGGACCGGAAGCTCGTAAACCCGGCTCCGGGTTATTTCGCCTTCCTCGGCTTGATGCAGTTTCTGGTAGAGCCAGTAAAGTTCCTTCGCGGAATTGGATCGGCCGAGGTCATAACCCGCTTTGTACTCTTTGGCTTTTTCTTCTTTGAAGCCGTTTTCAATAAACTGCCCGAGCAGGAACGCCCCTGCCGCGGCCGCGCCGGTGGCGGCGAGCCGTGTTCCCTCATCCTCGTCTTCTGCCGCATAGGAACCGGCCAGCGCTCCGCCCAGCCCCAATGCCGGGGCAAGGATACTGGAGGCGCTCGTCTGCGCGATCTGGGTGGAGGAACAGCCGCATAACAAGATTCCGGTTGTTACCGCAAACATAATTAATGATTTCATAGATATTTCATCCTTTTCTGGTTAATTGAGAATTGTATCGAGTGCGACATCCGGACTGACGCGCAAATCGCGGGTATCAGCCGGAACTTCCTGAACTTCTGAACTCGGCAGCGAATACGAAGTTCCGGTTCCGCTGCTCGAAGTGCGCTGCTGGTATGCCAGATTGTTAATGGTCGAACGCAGATTTTCATATTGGGTATCACTTTCGAATTTCAGCTTATCAAGTTTGTCCGCAATGCTTTCATCAAGATTGTTGATCAGATCGGTGTGGGCAATATCCATCGCTTCCAGAAGCGCTTTAAGTTCATCGTCGCCGATTTCTCGCTCACTCCGGAGAGTTTCGACAAACGCCAGCACCTGATTTTTAAGTTCATCGAGCTGCGCCTGGACCTCGGAAGTTTGATTGGCGGCGTCAGCTTTCGCCTCTTCCAGCAGGGCGAGATATTTTTCCTCGGTGGCCAGCAGATCATCCGTGAGCTGTTTGATTTGCAACTCGGTAGAAGAACGGAGCGCCGCGAGTTCCGTTTTTAATAGCGCGATTTCCTTTTCATGTTCGGCAAATTCCGATTCATCATGCCGGATCGTGATGGCGAATTCAATGTCGGTCAGTTCATTCCGAAGTTTCAGAAGCTCTTCCAGCAGCCGGATACGGGTTGTTTCTTTTGCGGACGTATCCAGCCCAGCATCCGCCATATCCTGAATCTCCAGGTCAAGATCGGCAATTTCTTTTTCCTTCGCCTGGATTTGCGCTTCAAAATCACTTTTCAAGCTTTCCAACTTTTCATCGGAATAGACCGCATACCTGATCCGGTTTTCAAGATTCGTCAGCCGTTCGGTTACGGATTTATCGAGTTCCGTGATCTGGAGCTGCAAACTGTCGATAGCTTCCTGCGTCGCAGTCTGGTGAGCGGCAAGTTCCTCTTTGACGGAATTTATTTCGAGATAGATATTCCTGATCTCGTCGTCAAGCTGGTCAACCGCGGAATCGATCTGGTTCTGGATTGCGGCGACGTCTTCCTGATGCTGGGTTTCCAGAGCGGTGATCTGCTCCTCGACGGCGGCAATCCGCGCGTTGACAGCTTCGCATTCCTCCTGGTATTTCGCGTCAAGGTCGGCAATATCCTCTTCAATCGCTTCCGTGTCTTTTTCATGCATAACTTGCAAAATTTCCATCCGGGCATAATAATCCGCCTGCTTTTCCCGAAGCTCAGAAATCTGGTCGTAAAGATCACGGTCCGTTTCGGAAAGCGCGGCAATTTTACTTTCAAGTTCGCCGTCGAGATCGGCCAATCGGGTTTTCAGCTCGGCAACCGCATCCTGGTATTTATTGTCAAGCGCCAGCATATCTTGGCGGATATCGGCGGTTTCAACTTCGATCTTTTCCTCCAAAGCCGCCCGCACCGTGCTCAATTCCTCCTGAAGATCAGCGACATCTCGCGAGTGGGTTTCCTGAAGGTTAGTCAACGTGTTCTGCTGCGTCAACTGCTGAAGCCGGAGATCATCTATATCCTCTTTTAATTCCGCATCGCTGCTGGAGTAATCGCGCGCAATCTGCATCAGGTCGGAACTGATTGAATCGAGTTCGTCATTAATTTGCGAAACCTTATCCGCATAGGTCGAATTCAAATTGGAAATCTGCTGACTCAACTCATTCACGTCCGCATCATGTTCGGATTGGAGCTGTTCATACTTTGCCGTGTATTCGGCCCGAAGCGTCGCAACATCATTATTGTGTTCGGTTTCCAGAAGCGTCAAGGCGTTTTTCTGCGCCGTCTGCTGCTGGTTAAGCAAGTCGATTTTTCCCTGAAGTTCCTGATCGCCGGCGGCGGAATCTCTCGCCAACTGCGTTAATTCGGAATTTACTTCGTTCAATTCAGTATTGATTGCGGAAACTTTGTCCGCATACGTCGAGTTCAGATTGGCAATCTGCTGACTCAACAAATTCACGTCCGCGGTATGATCGCTTTCCAGTTGCGCGTATTTCGCACTGGCTTCGCTTCGCAACGCGGCGACATCCTGATTATGCTGAGTTTCCAGCACCGCCAGGGAATTCTGCTGCTCGAGTTGTTTCAGCTTCAGTTGGTCGATCTCGTTTTTCAGACTAAGGTCACCGGCACTGTAATCCGCTTCCAACTGCGCCAGTCGCGTATTGGTTTGGTTCATACTGACCGTCAACGAATCCACAGACGTCTGATAACGGGAATCCAAATCGGAAATGCTCTGTTCCAAAAGTTTCACGTCCGCATCATGCTGGGCTTCGAGAGCCGCTTCCTTAGTGGAAATCAAAGTCGTAAGTTCAGCGATGTCCCGATCATGCTGAGTTTCCAGAACAGTCAACTGATTCTGAAACGAAGACTGAGTGGAAGTCAGGTCATTGACCTTATCCTGCAATATACTGTCCGCGTCATTGGAATCCCGGACGGCCTGAGCAAGCTGCGTATTGGTCTGATTTAAACTGGCAGTCAACGAATCCACTAATAGCTGATAGCGGGAATCCAGCTCAGAAATACTCTGTTCGAGCAGTTTCACGTCTGCATTGTGCTGGGACAGAAGCTGGTCATCCGCCGTTTCGATTTTAGTTTTGAGTTCCGCAATATCGCGGCCGTGTTCGGTAGTCAGCGCGGCAAGTTCACCTTGAAGCGAGGTCTGCCCGGTAGTCAGCTTATCAACCTTAGACTGCAAAACACTGTCCGCAGACGTATAGTCACTAATTGCCGCCGCCAGCGCGTTATTAGTCTTAATGACCTCCGTATTGAGTTTGGCTGTCTCAACTTCATATTTCGTATCGACGTTGTCAATTGAATCTTCAAGCCGTTTCACGTCCGCCGCGTGTTCCGTGCGGATCAGTTCGGTCTTGGCGTCAATCCGGCTTTGAAGCGCGGCAAGCTCGCTGTTATGTTCCTGCTCGGCAAGATTCAACTGCTGTTGAAGAGAAGCCTGCTGGTTTTCCAAAGAGGTAATCAGCGTTTTTAACTCCTGGTCAGCGGCAAGGAATTTGGCGTCCATCGCCTTCAGATCGCTGCTAATTGCCGCCACATCGCTTTTGATGTTCGCTATTTCCGTTGCATACTTGGAATCGAGATTGCCGATCCTGAGATTCAGCATTTCAATATCTTTTTCATAGGCAATCCTGAGAACTTCAAGCTGGGCCAGATATTCCGCCTGCTGCCGTTCCAGGCGGGCGATATTGTACTGCAGTTCCGCAACCAGGGAATTGATCTCGGTTTTGAAATCCTGAATTTGCTTGAGCAGCGCCGCCTGATCGGTATCGTGTTTTGTAATCACGTCGTTGAGTTGCGTCTGGAGCACACTGATCTGAGACTGGAGTTCGGCCATTCGAGTATTGACCGTACCTTCCAGTTCCGCTTTCAGTTCGTTAATTTCCGTTGTCAGTTCCGTCTGAACGGCAGCAACGTCATCTCCCGGACAGTCCCAGCAAATAATCAGCGCACTGCTGATTTCGGCGATATTTTCACTTTCACTTCCCCCGCCCAAAGCAAGCGTATAGGTACCGGCCTCAATCGTAAAATTGTAATTCAGGACGGCTTGTTCCATTTTGGAATTGTTACTGTATTGATTGTTATAATTCGCCTGTGCTGTCGCCAGAACATCACCAGATGGATTGGTAAAGGTCAACGTAACGACAATATTTTCACCGCGTTTGAAGCCAATGGCCCAAACCGTGGCCTGATGTCCGACACATGATTCCGGACAAGTGAACGCCGCCGTTTTGCCGGTAACGTCTGTTTGATAGATGATCTTCGAGGCAAAACAGTTTATCCCGGTTATCATTAGTAAAACCGGTATAAAAAGAAATAATTTTAGTTGCATATCTTTGATGTACCTTAATGTGATCGTTGTTTGAAAAGTTCGTGAAACTCGATTTTTGCCTCCACAAGCAGCGGCGACGCCCGTTCGCCCGCTATGCGCCCGATTCGGTCCAGCAGCCGGAAAAGCTTATTGTCTTCGCTCAAGAGTTCAGTTGCCTGTAAGAGCTGCCCGGCAAAGCCTTTTTCCGGATATTTTGCGGTAATTTCCTTCAGCAGCCGCGCCAGGCGGCTGTGGAGATCGCCGCTGGTAGCCGCCGCTGCCAGGATGACCGGACTCGCGTAGTTGCGGCCGACGCCGACGATTGGCCAGGCCGCGCGTTGCGCGTAAAGCAGGAAACTGGAAAATCTTTTTCCGGGCGGCAGATGTTCCGGCGCCGGAAACTCCATGATATTCCGTTTCGCTTCCTCAGAAAGCGCGATATAATTGCCGATCAAGTCGAGTTCGGCCATATCCGTGTTCTTCAGGAACAGAAACATCTTGCTTTGCGTCATGATTATCTGGCCGACGCCGGACTGCGCCATCTGGGCGATGGACTGCGTGATCGTCACCGCGCAGCAGGAGAATTTCCGGAACTGGGCGTAACTCTGCTTCATGATCTCGGCCGCCCCCGGAATCATCAGAAAGCGGGAAGCTTCCTCAAAAAGGTAAAGCTTTTTCGCCGAACGCGGCATATTCACGATCTGATTCTTAACCAAATTATTGATCGCGATACCGACTAAGTTTTTCAGCGCGTTACCGGATTGGGCCATCTTACCGAGTTCGATGTGTATCCACCGTTTCGTCAGGTCGATAGTCGTTTCGCCATCAAAGAGGCATCCCTTGCCGCTTTCAATCGAATACACCGCCAAACGGGCCGCGATCCGGTTGGTTTCCGATTTTTCCAGATTGGATAGTTGAGTCTCGCGAATCGCTTCGACGAGCTGACTGTGGTAGGGCATATCGCTTTTGTCCATAAAAGCGTAAGCGATGTTGCGCAGGATTTCCGGGTCGTCAATAATGCAGTCATTGATTTCCTGAACCGTCCATGAATTATAGCGTTCCATCACTTCGCGCTCAAAACCTTCGAGTTCATCCTCATTTTTGCCGAGAATATCCTGGAGTTCGAAATAGGCGTCCTGCGCGGTATTCTGGTCCAGCGGCAGCCGGGGAATTATCGCGTCGATGGTCAAACTCATCCGGGCGGCGCGCTCCAGTTCGTTCCGGTGTTTATTCCGCCATTCGCAGTAAGCGTCGGTATAAACCGCCATAACATACGGGGTAATTATGGCCGCCCGGTCCTGGATCTTTTCCAGGTCGGAACTCTCCCCGCACATCGCGACCAGAAAAGTGGTGGCGAACTCGATCTGCGCCGGCGTAAGCGGCAAGCTGCCCGTATCAAAATAATTGAGGGTAAGGTTGGCGCCGGGATCGATCACAATATATTGCGCCTCATCTCCGTAGATCCGCGTCAGGTTGAAATAACTTCCGCCCTCCTCGATGATCACTACTTTGGCGAATTCATAGAAACCCTGCGACAGGATCGAAACGAAATTCACCGATTTGCCGGAACCGGTCTGGCCGAGGCATAAGGTATGCTGCGGCGTCGAACCGTCGAAAAACGAAAACGTCATCAGATTGCCGTGATCGCCTTCAAATAAAATGTTACCGGCTTTGCCCTTGCCGACAAACGAGCTCGAAAAAGGCAGAATTGCCGCCAGCGGCCGGTGCATACAGTCCAGTACTGCGTCGCGCCGGGGATAAAAAAGATAACCCGGCAAAGTTTTCATGAAATTGTGAAGACTTTGCAGCCCCAGGTCATAGGAATCGAGGCTGGTGAACATCGAGGTCGCCGCCTGTTTCAATATTGTCGAATCGCTCTGGAGATCGGCAAGGTCGCGGTTCCAGGTATGGATGATATACTCGATCTTCAGCGGAAAGTCCTCGCCTTTGCCAAGACGGTAAATGTGCGCGGTCAGTTCATCCAGCCCGGCGCTGGCCGCAACTTCGCTTTCCTCCTCCAGCAAATCGGCGCGGACGCGCTTCCAGTGTTTCTGTTTTTCTTCGATGGTTTTTTCGACATCCTGAGCCTCGATATTGACAACTATTGTCAGGTTTCGGATATTGTTGTCGAGGAGCTTGGAGCCATAAAATGGAAACAGGTCTGTTTTCGGGAAATCGTGCAGTGTGAAAATATTATGGTAATAGCCGTCGGATTTGAAACTGGCGTGGCCGGGCTCTTCCGAGCTGATCCCGGAATATTCGCAAGCATATATATCCGCAAG
>JBAYCO010000238.1:0-6513 GCA_041668685.1 Victivallaceae bacterium
ATAAAAAAACATCCGGCGCTGTTGGGGTATTACCTGGTGGATGAACCGGAAGTCTACACTTGCGACAACCTGAAACGGCTGAATGCGATAGTCCGGGGAAAAGATCCGGTTCATCCTGGAATCAGTTGTTTTTGCCGGCAGGGGATTCTCGGCGGTACCAGCCGGGGCCGGGATAATTTGAGAAAACTTTTCAATGCTATGGGACCAGACTCGCTTACGTGTGATTTTTATCCTTTCCGGCGGGTTTACTATCATGAATATCTGCACGAAAAAGAGTTGCTGGATATTTTCGCGCAGTGTATTGATGAAGCGGTCAGGCAGACCGATAATGCGAACGTGCCTTTGTGGATGGTTATACAATCATTCGGTTCGCTGGCACGGGAAATAAAAACGCCCACAGCAGCGGGCTTGAGGGCGGAAGTCAATTTATCCATAGCCCATGGGGCCAAGGGGATATTCTACTTTTCATTTATCAATTCGAAAATTGGAAAAGCTACCGGAAACATCGCCAAAACCCGTGAACTTACCAGGGAAATAACCAGTCTCAACGCAATGCTGCGGACATTGTCGCCGATATTGCTCCGGCTCAAAAAAGTCACCAATATAATAAGTTCGCCGGGCGATCTGGATGTCCAGACCCATGTTGACCGGGCCAATGGCGACAAGTATATCTTCATCACCAATAAAAACATAAAGGAACGGCGGCAGGGCGCGATGCTAATATTCACTCCCGGAATAAACGGGAAAATTGAAAGTATCCATGACGCGGTTAGCGGCAAAAAGGCCAAACACAAAAATATATCCTATTGGAAGAAGCTGAAATATGATTTGGCTCCCGGAGCGGGCGTTATTTTCCAGCTTCAAACAGCCAAATAAGCTTGCTATCAGGAAAATTGAAAATGGAAATTACAGTTTTAACTCTCAATCATGATCTGAATGGCGGTTATTTTCACCCCAGGGCAAGCGTTCTTCCCGACGGGGGGCTTGTGATGACTTTGCAAAGCGTCGGGGGCAGTGACTATTTCGGGCCGGTTCGGATTACTTATTCCCGTGATGAAGGTAACAGTTGGACAAAGCCCTGCGATATCCCGGCCTTGGGCTGGAAAGAAATTGGCGATGGGGTTACGGAGGGTGTCTGCGATGTGATTCCTGATTATCATGCCGTCAGCGGGAAAGCATTGGCGATTGGGCATAACGTTTATTACCGGAACGGCCGTTTTTGTGATACGCTCGGAGATTTTCGTTGCCGGGAGGCTTCGCCACAACTGCGGCGTGTCGGCGTATATTCGGTTAATACAGGTGACGGCAGATGGTCTGAGCGCAAACCCATATGCTGGGAAGAATTCAGGGAATACAATGCGTTTATGTGCGGTTGTTCGCAAAAGGTCATCCTGCCTGACGGCAGGATCATTATTCCTTTCAGCATCGGCTGTGCAGGAAGAGGAGACCGGAGTTTTTGTTCTTTGCTCTGCGATTTTGACGGCGAGGAAATAAAAGCGTTGAAACGCGGCAATATCTTGGAACTGGAGTTTGGCCGCGGTCTGCTTGAACCATCACTCGTTTTTTATAACGGTGTTTTTTTTGCGACCCTGAGAGCTGAGGACGGTCACGGTTACGTTTCTGTTTCCGTAGACGGCCTGAACTGGGAACCGCTCCGCCCATGGCGTTGGGAAGACGGTTCCGCTTTGACAATGAGCACGACGCAGCAGCATTGGCTCAAGCTGGGCGGCAGGCTCTATCTGGTATATACGCGAAAAAACGGCGAAAACGACAAAATTCCCCGTTGGCGGGCTCCGCTGTTTATCGCGGAAGTCGACACTGTAAACTTTTGTCTCAAGGGAGATACCGAACAAATCGTATTTCCGATGCGTCCGCATCCGGAAAACCCCGACGCTTACGGTATGGTGGGTAATTTCCATACGCTGGCGTTGTCTGAGACAGAAGCGATTGTTACGACCGGAGAGCTATATCCGCAGATGGAGTTTGAAACCAATACCTTGCTGGCCCGCCTGACGCTTTGAAGTCTCATCAGGGGCGTGCTTGTTTATTCATCCAAACATTCCGGCGTTGTCATTGTGCGGTAGAATTCGGCGTATTTGTCTTTTCTTTTCGGATCCTGGCGCAGAGCGATAGCTGTCCTGGGGTGCTCGTTGAGAATGCCGGTGATCATGTAGGGAATCAGATAACCCCATTCAATCTGTTCGCGGAGTTCGAGAAAGACGTCCTCAATGACCTGAAGCACCGGCTCAATATTGAATTTCGGATTTTTCAGGAAGCTCAAAAGGAGCTCAAGCGGACAATTGCCCGCGCCGCGCCCGATGCCGGTGATGGTTCCGTCAAGATAATTGGCGCCCTTGCGGATAGCTTCGATAGTATTAGCGAAACCCAGCTGCTGATTGTTATGGGCATGCATACCGGTTTCTTTAGTTTTGAGATTTTCGCGAAAGATCCTTACCAGGTTGTGGACGGTTTCAGAATAGAGCGCGCCGAAACTGTCAACGATATTGACCGTGACGACGTTGGTTTCTGTTTCTATCTGCTTCAAGGCTTCAGCCAGTTCGAATTCGCTGGCGGTTGAAATCGCCATGATATTTATGAATGATTCATACCCCTTGGCGTCAACATGGTTTGCCAGGGCTATGGCTTTATCGATATCTTTCATGTAAGTGGCGACCCTGATGAAATCCAGCGGGCTTTCTTCGCAGGGGGCGATGTCGTCTTCTTCGACGCGGCCGATGTCAACCATAACGCCGAGCTTCACGTTTACCGGGGTATCGGCAATTACTTCGCGGACATCCTTATCGGTGGTAAAACGCCACGGGCCGTATTCCTTGGGATCGAACATTTTTTTAGAGGCGCGGTAGCCGAGTTCCATATAATCCACGCCGGACTGGTTTACGGCCAGAAAGACTTTACGCACCATTTCGTGAGAAAACTGCCATTTATTGATCAAGCCGCCGTCGCGCAGCGTACAGTCGGTAACTTTAATTTCTTTTCTGAACATGCTTTTTCCCTTGTCGGTTTAGCTTATCATATTTTCCGTATGTCAAAGAGAATAAGCAATATACAGTAATCTAAAGGAATTGCAAGTCTATTCTGAGGATTGCCCGGTAAACTTTTTCGCCAGTTTCACCGCGTCCATTGCGTCATTGGCGTAAGCGTCGGCGCCGATATGCCTGGCGTAATTCTGATCTACGACGGCGCCGCCGATCATGATTTTTATATCTTTTCCGCATTCTTTGCGGGCGAGATTAACGACGTCCTCCATTCTCACCATGGTAGTGGTCATCAAGGCGGACAGACCGATTATCCGGGCGTCATGTTCCTTGGCGGCGTTAACGATTTTTGTCGCTGAAACGTCTTTGCCGAGATCAATGACGGCGAAACCGTAATTCCTCAGCATCAGGGCGACGATATTTTTGCCGATATCGTGAATGTCTCCTTCGACCGTAGCCAGGATGATCACCGCTTTTTTCGCCGCTTTTTCTTCAGTTCCGGCGGCGAGGTGAGGTTCGAGTATTTCAAAACCCTTGCGCATGGTGTCGGCGCCCATTATCAGTTGCGGGAGAAAATATTTCTTCGCGTCGTATAGATCGCCGACCTTGCTGATCGCCGGAACGAGGCTTTCGTCAATCAGGGTTTGCGCCGGGACGCCGGAAGCAAGCGCTTCGGCGATTACTTCAGCAATGGTATCGTCATGTCCCTCGACAACGCAGTTAAATACTTTCTGCGCCGGCGGCAGTTTTTCCCTGGGGGCGGCGGAAGTCCGGGGTTCGACGCCGCTGAATTTTTCAACGTAACGGTGCATTTTGGCGTCGCGTCCGGAAAGAACGTCCCCGGCGGCGATCAGCGCCATCAGAATTTCCGATGAAGGGTTGGCGATGGCCATATTCAGGCCGCGGCCCATTGCCATTCCGAGGAATCCGGCGTTGATCCATTGCCGTTCCGGCATTCCGAAGCTGACGTTCGAGAGGCCGCAGGCGGTATTGACTTTAAATTCCCGGACGGCCCATTCGATCAAATCCAGCGAAACCCTGGCCGCCGCCTGGTTGGAAGATACCGTCATTATCAGCGCGTCAAGGACGATATCTTCGCGTTCGTAACCGTATTTCCGCGCTTCCGCGAAAATTTCTTTCGCGAGTTTGATACGTCCTTCAGCGTTTTCCGGTATGCCCTGGTCGTCCAGCGGCAGGAGGATGAACATTGCGCCGTATTTGGCTGCTATCGGCAGGGTTTTTTCGATTCTTTCCTTTTCCGCCGAAATGGAATTTACCAGCGCCCGTCCGGGATAAAGCCGCAGCGCGGCTTCTATGACCCGGCTGTCCGTTGAATCTATGCAAAGCGGCAAGGCGGTTCCCTGCGCCAGTATGCCTATCGCTTCCAGCATCATGGCTTTTTCATCGATGCCGGACAGTCCCATATTCACGTCCAGAATACTTGCGCCGCCGTCAAGCTGTTCCCTGGCGTATTGCCTGGCCAGCGCGAATTTACCCGCCCGCAGTTCAGCTTGCAACTGTTTTTTGCCGGTGGGGTTGATACGTTCGCCGATTACCCGGAACGGCTGGTCGTGGCCGAGCAGACAGGCTCCATGGGGCGCTGAAACCGCGCTTACGGCCTTTCTTTTCGGCATAACCGGTTTCAGCCGGGCGGCGGTTTCCGCTAATGCCTTAATATGTTCAGGAGTGGTTCCGCAGCAGCCGCCGATAAGGTTGGCTCCGGCCTCAACCAGACTGTCGGCATAAGAAGCAAACTCGGCGGCGTCCATGTCAAAAACGGTTTCACCGTTAATGAGTTTCGGCATTCCGGCGTTGGGTTTGGCCAGCAATGGAATTTTGGCGTAAGGCTTTATGCTTTTTATCAATTTGACCATGCGTTCCGGCCCGGTCGAACAGTTGCAGCCGAAAGCGTCAACGCCCATGGCTTGCAGGGTGATCAGGGATGACAGCGGGTCGTTCCCGGTCAGGGTGCGGGTGTTTTCCTCAAAAGTCATGGAAACGATCAGCGGCAGATCGCAGCTTTCCCTGACCGCCAGTACCGCCGCGCGGGTTTCCTGGATATCCAGCATGGTTTCAATGACAAAACCGTCCGCGCCGCCGTCAAGCAGGGCCTTTACCTGTTCCTTGTAAATATTGACCGCATCCTCGAAACCGAGGTCGCCGAAAGGTTCGACGAACAGTCCGGTCGGGGCCATATCCCCGAAAACGAGCGCCCGCCCGGCAACGTTTTCCTTGACTTTTTCCGTCAGTGAACGGTTTGTTTCAGCGAGACGGTCCGCGAGTCCGAATTCAGCCAGTTTTATGCGGTTGCCGCCGAAACTCGGCAGATAGACGATATCCGACCCGGCGGCAATATAACCGTTGTGGATTTCGTTTACGGCGGTAATATTTTCCAATGCCCACAGTTCGGGCGATACTCCGTGCGGCATGCCGCGCTTGATAAATTCGGTACCCGTGGCGCCGTCGAGGATTACCACTTTTTTATTTATAAGTTCGTTGAATTTTTTTCTGTTCATGGATTTTAGTTCCGGCTTATTCAGCCATTATTTTAAATTTTAAAATATAAATAATCTTATTTCAGTTTAGAACTTAAATTAAAATAAACTACAATTTTGGGATGTTAAATTACCCGGTTCTCTATCTTCTGTATTCCGGCTATCGCGGTAACGGTTTTTTCCGGCAGCATCAGAAAATCCTTTGTCAATTTAACGCCGAGTTTTTCGATCTCAAGCAATTTAAATAAAAGCGCCTGGTTTTTCAAGTCGAGATCGCCGTATCCCGGAGAAAAACGCCTTTTGGTCAGGATTTCATTGCCGCGCTTCAACTGCCGGTTCAAATATTGTTGTATCCATTCCGCGGCGGCGTCAACCATTTCGCTGCCGACCGCGTCATAAGTTAAAGCGCCGACCCCGTCGCTATGCACCGCCAGTTCTTCCGCCCCGGCGACAATATCCGTTCCGGCAGTGACCGCAAAAAGTACGAGCGAACCGCTGTCTTTCAAAAGTTCCGCCAGTTTGCGGCTGGCGAAAATATTCCCGTCTCCGAATTCGATTTGTTCTTCAGTGCGTTCCTTTATCTCGAAACGCCGCCATACCCCGCGCAGGCGGCACAGGGAAACGCCCCGGCTGATTGCGCTTTCAATCTTTTTTCTCTGCGCGGCGGACATTTCGGTCAAATAACGGTTATGACCGAGCCGGGAATAGATTTTCCGTTCCGGCACGGGCAGGGGAATATTATTTATGAAATTTATTTTATCCGCCATAATAACGTGTTACGTGCTATGTGTTAAGTGTTACGAACTCACAACTCACAACTTTTAATAAGGAGTTTGACCTTTAATTAAAGTATCTCCCGATGTCGCCACGGCTGTCCCCAGCCGTGCTTTCCGCAACTACGCCCCTGGGGACAGGGGCGGCTACACCTTTTCCGATTTTATCAAAATAAAGTTAACAGTTTACGTCCCACAACCCACGTCCCACGTCCCACATTCATTTGGTTTCGGCTATGCTGGTGTGGG
>JBAYCO010000239.1:0-6496 GCA_041668685.1 Victivallaceae bacterium
ACTCAAACAAGTTTGAGCCGGCTCCGTTCAATGTAGCTCAAGCGTCCCGCTTGAGTATAGCCCCAGTAGTGATGCGTGCGTGCTGGACAAACGCGAATGCAGTTTACTTCGCGTGAGCTGAGATTGAGCAAAGCGAAAGTCAGACCTTTCTCGTGAAAACGGACACAAGCGGGACGCTTGAGCTACATTCGCGTTTGTGAGAAAAAACTCCCGACATAAGGTTACATCATTTTATCAGCACACCCGCGTGAATTATCCATAAGTTTGCAGTTCGGGGAAAAACAGGATAATAATTACCGCAAAAGCATTATTGAACGCATGCATTAAAATCGCGGGAGAAAGAGAACCGAACTTCAGATAGACCAGTTGAAATCCCACTCCCAGAATAAACAAACCCGGAAAACTGTATAAAGAAAAATGAATGAACGCGAAAAGCGCGGAACTTATCAGGAGTGAAGCCGCAAAGCCGCAACGGGGAGCAAGAAAACCGAATATAAAGCGGCGAAAGACCAGTTCTTCGCTTACCGGGGCCAGGACTATCACCCCGAAACAAAGCCAGACAAGAGTGTCGCGGGAGCTGTTTTTTATCAACTGGTCTATTACCGGCGGTTCCGCTTTTATGTCCAGCAATGCCAGGACATGCAAATAGATTTGCATAAGGTCTTTCATGCAAACCGCCAATACAACCAGGGCCGCGAAACTGACAAAAATATGCGCGGGGCGCAGGTTGACCAGTTTGAATTTTCTCAGCAGTTTCCCCGGCCTGCCGACAAAATAAAGCGTAAAACAAAGAACCGGGAGAATGATAGCCGAAGGCAGCAGGATATGCACCAGAGGGCTTACGTCGCTGACGCCGAACGCCAAAAATAACAGCGGAATAAAGAGAAATACCAGCCAGATAAGACCAACGCTCACCACAAATCCGGCATTGGTTATCCGGTCGTTTTTATTAAAGCTGTTTTTTTGCATAATCAGCATTGATTTACCTCAAGATTATATTATATTACACTAGCCGGTAAAAGTTGTCTTTACAAATCTGGATGCTTTTAGTGCTGAAAATACCGCTGACGTTTTAAGGAGAATTTTTTAATGGAACAACATGAAATTCAGGAATTACAGGAAAAAATACGGGAAGTTTCAAGCTTTTTGCAGCCGCTTAAAACCGAGATCGGCCGTATTATAGTCGGCCAGGACTACCTGGTACATCGTATGCTTTTAGCTATTATCGCGGACGGACACGTACTGCTCGAAGGCGTACCTGGACTGGCTAAAACCCTGGCGGTAAAAACCACGGCCCAGGCAATCAGCGGCAGTTTCTCCCGAATACAGTTTACCCCGGACCTTCTCCCGGCGGACGTGATCGGGACCCGTATATACAATGCCGCCGAACACTCCTTCAGCACCAAACTCGGCCCGGTTGTCGCCAACCTGGTGCTGGCCGACGAAATCAACCGCGCCCCGGCAAAAGTCCAGAGCGCCCTGCTTGAGTGTATGCAGGAAAAACAAATGACCATTGCCGGGGAAATATTCAAGATGCCCAGGCCGTTCCTGGTAATGGCCACCCAGAACCCGATTGAGCAGGAAGGCACCTACCCGCTCCCGGAAGCCCAGGTTGACCGTTTTATGTTCAAGCTGCGCATCGACTACCCCGTCCGGGACGAAGAACGCACGATCATTCAACGCATGGCCCACCCCGAACTGGAATTGAAAGCCCTGGCGGTCGCCAAACTCGAAGACATTGAAACCGCCCGCAGCTGGGTTGATAAAATCTATATCGACGAAAAGATCGTCGAATACATTCTCGATATAACTATCGCCACGCGCCCGGCCAAACACACGCAATTATCATCGCGCCAGTCCGCCGCGCAGATCGGCAAACTCAAGGACCTGATCGAATACGGGGCTTCGCCGCGCGCCGCCATCGCGCTGGTGGTGGCCGCCAAAGCTATGGCTTTCATGTCCGGACGGGCGTATGTCGTACCGCAGGATATCAAGGATATTGCCGCAGATATTCTGCGTCACAGGATAGCTGTTTCCTATGAAGCTGAAGCTGAAAATCTCGATTCCGACGCAATTATCAAAATTATTCTGGATGAACTGCGTACTCCGTAAAAAACACTGAACATCGAACATCGAACGTTCAACATCGAACATCGAATGAAGAGAATCAGGAAATAATTAATTTAAAAATCGTAGCACGTAACACGTAGCACGTAACACGTAATTATTATGCTGTCATCTGAATTAATTGCGCAGGTAAGAAAGATTGAGATACGCACCCGCCGGGCGGTTGACGAAATCATCGGCGGGGCTTACCACAGCGTTTTCAAGGGACGCGGGATCGAATTTGACGAAGTCCGCGAATACAGCGATGAGGATGATTTTCGCGATATCGACTGGAACGTCACCGCCCGCATGGGCGCTCCCTACATAAAAAAGTACGTTGAAGAACGCGAACTCAATGTCATGCTGCTCGTGGACGTTTCGGCTTCCGGAGCGTTCGGCAGCGGGGAAAAGTCAAAACGCCGCTATGCCATCGAAACCGCCGCGCTGCTCGCGTTCAGCGCCATCCGCAACAATGACCGGGTCGGGCTGACAATGTTCAGCGACCGTACCGAATTGTATCTGTCGCCGCGTTCGGGACGCAAACACGGTTTGCGGCTGGTCCGCGATCTCATGGCCTTTGAACCGGAACGCCGCAAAACTAATATTGACCTGGTTTTGCAGGAAACCATAAAAGTCCTGAACAAGAAGACTGTAATTTTTCTGATCAGCGACCTGATTGACGAGCATGATTTCCAGAAATCATTGCGCATAATCAACCGCCGCCATGACGTAATTGCCGTCAGGATACTCGATCCGCTGGAGCTGAAATGGCCGGCCGGGGTAAATGTGACGCTGGAAGACGCGGAAAGCGGAAACAACCTGTCGTTCAACGCCCGCAACCGTAAACTGGTGGAAAATTTTTCCCGCGCCGCAGAAAACTGGCATGATAAAAGCAAAACCATTTGTGAAAAAGCGCGGGTTGATATGATCGAAATGCGCTGCGGCGAGGATATAGTCAAACCATTGATCAATTTCTTCAATAAACGCCGCAAACGTCATTAGGAGAAGAAAAACGATGTCCGGGAAAATTATAAAATTCTCAATAATTTCAATTATCGCACTGATAATAATTTTTGCCGCCGCTGTCACCGGGATTTATTATTACGGGGTAAAACAGAACAAGGCGATCGAGGTGATCGGAAATGTCCGCTTGTCTCCAAACGAGGCCAGGCTTGGAGAAGCGGTCACTGCGACTCTGCTGCTGAAATGCCCCTGGCACCGCAAACCGACCGAAGCCGCTGCCCAGCCGGGACGCGGCGCCGGCCTGGTAACTGATCCGGCAATCAGCCGGAAAAGTATCGGCTGCGGTTACAATATCTGGGAAATAAGTACGGAATTCAAACCTTACCGCACCGGTAATATTTCAGCCGGGAAACTTGCGGTCACTTATAACCGTTATAATGATCAAACCGTTGATTTAAACCAGGATTTCAAGATACCGCCGTTTAAATGCGCTCCTTTGCATCTGGGGAAAAAACAGGACGTCATTATCGCCGGGAAAATTGTTCCTTCCCCGGTCGTCAGCCGCCGTAATATGTATATTATTGCCGGGCTTGCCGCACTTGCCGCGCTTGTTCTCATCACCTTGTTTATCATCCGCAAATACCGGAAAGCGAAAGCCGTCGTTCTGCCGCTATGGGCGGTAGTTCTAAACGACCTGCATATGCTGCGCAATAATATCAGGGCCGGCAGCGTCAGCCTGAACGGCGGTTTTGTCACGCTTACCGATATCGTCCGCGGATACCTGGAAAAGCGTTTCGAACTTCCCGCGTCCAAACAGACCACCGAAGAATTTCTTGCGAAGATCAATCAGGACGGCGGCCCTCTTCCCGCAATACAGCGGCCTTTCCTGAAAGAATTCATGGAAGCCGCCGAACTGGTCAAATTCGCCCAATTTCCGCCTGATGAAAACATCCTGAACAACGCGCTCAACAAGGCGGAAACCCTTGTCAACGAAACCCGTCCGCAGGATGAAGAAAAAAATAATTCCGGAGAAAATAACAACTCATGACTTTTGCATATCCATGGCTTTTATTTCTGTATATTCCGCTGGCTTTCATCATCTGGTATATGTGGAGCAAAAAAGCGATGCCGGCGTTGAAGGTCGCAAGCGCCAAACCTTTTATTGAAGCTCAAAAAAGCGGCAATCAGCATTCGCCCCGCCTCCCCCTGCTTCTATACGCCGTTGCCGCTGTAGTTCTCGTATTCGCCCTGGCGCGGCCGCGAGTAGGCAGCGAAAAAATAATTTTCCGCGCCAAGGGAATAGATATTATCCTGGCAATCGACCTTTCCGGCAGTATGTACGCCCTGGATATTCCGCGAAACGTAAAAACGGAACAGCAATTGCAGAATGAACTGCAAGAAGGGAAAATTAAAAACCGCCTTGATGTCGCCAAGGAGGAAATCCGTAAATTTGTCGAAAAACGCCCCAATGACCGCATCGGCCTGATCGGCTTTGCGCAAATGCCTTACAATATCTGTCCCCCTACCCTCGACCACGGCTGGCTGCTGGACAACCTGAAACGGCTCAAGCCGGGAATAATCGGACGCGCGACCGGAATTGCCGGGCCGATAGCCAGCGGTGTCCGCCGCCTGGACAAATCCGATTCCAAACGCCGGGTGCTTGTATTGTTTACAGACGGCGCCAACACCGTTGAAGAACGGATTACCCCGCGGCAGGCGGCAAAACTCGGCAAAACATGTGACGTAGTTATTTATACGGTCGGGATCGGCAGCAATAATGCTTTGATAGAAAACAATTCCGTCTTCGGGCGCGGCTATGTGCCGACCGGCGATACTTTTGACGAGCCGCTGCTGCAGGATATCGCGAAAATTTCCGACGGTAAATATTACCACGCTTACGACGCCGACGGCCTGGCGGAAGCGATGGCGGATATCAATAAAATCGAAAAAACCACCGTCGAACAGCCGAAATATATTGATTACAAGGAATTCGCCCCGACTTTGGCGGTATTCGTCCTGATCCTGCTGCTTCTCGGTTTTTTCCTGGAAAACTCAGTGTTTCTCAGCATACCCTAAACCTGCATAGCCGAAACCAAATTAACGTGTTATGTGTTACGTGTTAAGTGTTACGAAAGAAATATTGATGAAATCGGGAAAGATGTAGCACCTGTCCCCAAGGGATATACGCGTCAACTTAAGCGATTATAAGCCTTAATATCCAATGTCGAACAAGGAATATCCATTTGCGGACTTAAGTAGCGCCGCGTCTCGATGAGACCGGCGACATGAAACGCTGTCAGGCCGTATGATGTCGTTCACTGCCGCTTTCATCGAAAGCCGGCCTACTTAAGGCGTTCTTGGTGAGTATAGGCTTATATTGCAAGTTTTTTATCGTGCTTGCCGAAACCTTGCTTGTTCGAATACCGTCGCATTACATATTTTTTGGAAGGCGAGTGTCTCTAACCACTCGTGAGTGGTTCAGACCGAAACACGTTCAACGTCTACGGCTCGACAGAGTCTCGCCCTCAAATTTCGTATCACCCGATTTTATATGGGATGGTTCTGAAATATAATTGAAAACAATACAGAAAAATTGCTTGTCAAATGTAAAATAACAACTATTTTAATCGTAAGGAATTTGTTATTTAACAGGTAATACAGGATGGGATGAAAAAAGTGGTTTTAGTAGCGCCGCGTCTCGATGAGACCGGTGAGATGCAAGTTACTCTTTGCCGCTTTCATCGAAAGCCGGCCTACTGAAAATTCCCGGCAAAGCCGGTTAAGTTCAAAGAAAATTATCTTTATAAATGCTCTTAAGGTTATATAAGTCAGTTTGTTATGTATAAATTCCATCATTTAGTTAATTCAAGAATGTCCGAATGAAAATACTTATAGCAGAAGATGATCAAAATCAACAACAGACAGTAACAATGCTCATAAATTATTGGAAATTCGATTTTGATTTGGCCGTTAACGGAAAAGAAGCTGTTGAATATGCTTGCAACCGAGAAGGAGAGTACGATTTAGGTTTGATGGATATTGATATGCCGGTTATGAATGGTTATGAAGCAACCCAAAAAATTCGTCAGAAAGCAAAGTATTTCCCAATTATGGGGTTAACTGGAAATATAAATATAGAACAAAACTTTCAAAAAGCAGGAATGGATGATTTTCTGGAAAAACCTTATACCTTCGACAAGCTTTACCAGAAAATTGAAAGTTTAACTGTAAAAACAGTCCAAATCGATATTCACAATAATCATATTTATTTCATTAAGGAGACGCCGATGAATGCTCAACAAACTTCAGTATTAAAACAGCTTAAAGAACAGAATTTATCCATGATCAGCATCTTTGGAACTTCAACTGAAGCAACTTTTATTGTTAATGAAGTAGTTCCCGAGTTTATTGAGAGGGAGTTTGCGGA
>JBAYCO010000240.1:0-6459 GCA_041668685.1 Victivallaceae bacterium
AGCCAGCAAAGGTATGCCTAATTCCCAGGCATTTTTTGCTTCGCTGGTAAAATAAAACCCCGGTTTGTCAGCGGATATGGAGTAATCCATGATCCGGCATATCACGCCTTCGCGTCTGATCTCCTCAAACAACTCAAAAGTAATCTGGATTATAATATCTTCAGGCAGGGCTTCCAGAAATCTCCTGCGGTCCGCTTCCGGAGCCCATCCCCAGTTATAAGTATTGAATATTATCAGTGCTTCGGGATTAACTTTACGTACCGCGTCACGCACCCGTTTCAGCCAGCGCGGATAATCCTCACAAGGCCACCAGCCCGGACTGGGGCGGGGATCGCTTATCCCGTCAACGGTGCTTTCCCGCCAGGTTTTACCGGTGCTTGCCGGATCGCGGCTTGGGAACTCGGAAGATTCCGGAGACATCATCAACCCCCCGGCTTTGGGGTAATGCCGGAATATCCGTCCGTAAATATTATCGAAAAAAGCTTCGGCATCCGGATCATCAGGATGCTTGAAACTGGGCAGATAACTGAACAGTATCGTGCTAAGCCCGAACTTTTCCGCCCGTTCAATCACCGCATTGATATCCATATAACCGACGTTAGTGCGGTCTATATCGCGAATAAAAATCACTATCCCGTCAAATCCGGCATGCAGAATCGCATTAAGATGCTCGTCAGGATAATCTTCGATTCCGCGTCCTGAATGAACCAGGCGCGGAGTTATCTGCCGTTCGCTGAGCCAACTGGATTTTTCGATAAAAGGCGCTCCGCGCAAGTTAAAAATATCTTCAAGACGAATACAGCCGAAACGGACACCGCGCGGATCGCGTCCGGCAATGGTGATCCGGCCGGATTCAACACTGATGCGAAAACTTCCTGGCGAGGGCAGTTCCGGCATCAGTTCGAGCACTATTCCGGAATTGCCGCCAGGAGTTATTTTCAGCGGGAGCTTCATGCTGATCAGAAAATAATCCCGCAAGTCTTCCGCCGCGCTCTGAACCAGTTGGCCGGCATCCGCCGCCGGAGCTATCGCCCAGCCGGCGTCGACTGAGATCTCCCCTTGATGCCGTACAGTATTATCATCCAGTATATCCGGTTTATGCACCTGATCCAGGCGCACCCGAAAATCATAATTTTTTTCTTTTTTCATAAAAGTCAAGTCGGTTTTATTTATACTCTATATGGTTGAAATTTAAACTTTTTTCTGCACAATTAACTTTGTATTGCAAAATAACGTTCTCCATAAACGGCTCGTCATAGCTTCGCCCTCCAGGAAGAACTCCGCTGAACTATGAACGCTGGAGGGCGAGCGTACCCGCGAGCCGGATACGAAAAACATCGCAAGACGAAAATCCAATCCACACCCCCGCTCGTCAAAGTTAGAATTTCAACCGCATAAAGTATAACGGTTTTGAAATTGCATTACCACATTGGATTATCAGGCGTTTTGTCCTGAATTTCTATTATAAAAGCGTATTTTATGTCTTACGGCGTAATAATAAGCTTGACGTTTGAAAGCGTAATTGCGTTCGTTATTTTCTCCGGATTGCCAAGTTTGTCCGCTTTTATATCACGAAACCTGAATTTGCATACTCCGGCCCCCTTGTCCAGCGCCATATTGACAATCTTTGTCAGATCAAGTCTGAATTCCTGCGGATACTTCATATTGTCGGAAACAAAATGTGCGACTTCGATTGTACGATCATATGCCAAGTCGGCTTTAGTCAATTCCGGATTATTATTTTCTATGTATTCCAGCAGAAAAGGACGGGATGACCTGCCGCCGAGAGGCCCTGCCACAAAAAATAATTCAGCTTTCCGTACTTTCCCTTTTGCTATCATTGACGAGCAATCCAACCGCATCAATATCCGGTCGTTGCGTCTGGTTCCATTACACAAACCCACTGCCAAGTGTCTGCCGCCTATCCCTCCCGGCTGCCATAGCGTCATGCGTTTGTTGCCAGTTACAAGATCACGTTTTTCATCTGGAATTATTACCTGCCCGCCTTTCCTGTTTTCGTTCCATTTGACAGGCGGAGTCAACAGTTTATCCCGCCCGTTTTTATTATTGTCGAAAAGAGCACATTCGTAAATGCGAAACCGTTTTTTCCCTTGAAGAATCCTGATGGCGCAACTTGGTTGTCCGGCATTGTTTTTCAGTGTGAACGTATTTTTCCCCCGTTCCGTATTTTTTTCCCATTCAGGCGCATTTGTAAAAGGCAACCATCTGAATTTTTCCATATTCCATATTTCCACCGTGGGAACTATGCGTTGCTCTTTACCATCTGTAGTAATCTTAATTTGCGTTATATTCACCAATCTGTAGAAATTAATAATCATTCCACAAGGCGTATCTTTCTGCTGTCCGTTCCAGGCAAGGTAGGTTTCGAGGTTTCCATCAAATGGAGCAGTTTTGAAATTGCCGCCGGCGGAATCGGTATATTTGCCGATGCAGTTATAATTATATTCCGCCGCTCCCAAACTTACCGTCAGCATATGGAATATACCTGCAATAATGATTATTCTTTGCATTTTTCCTCCTTAAATGAGCAAAGGTTATGAAGTGTTTAAAGGTCGTCAGGTGTGGTCAGTTCAGACTTCAGCACTTTTTTCTGATCTTTGACATGTCCGGTTAAATAAACTATATTGACCATTTTATCATGACGAAAAGCAAACTGGTCGGGATTATTATAAGTGAATTCATAAGTAGACGGGACTGACCACCAGGTACCAGTATTCGGGGCATAATAATAGGTGGCATCGACCAACATGACAATGCTGCCTGCATTGGCAATTCTCGACAGTTTCCTCTTGCCTAGCCGACAACTGATTCCGTAACAACTGTTATTGTTGTTTAAACTTTTTATATCAGGCTTAATCGAAGTGTCGGTATTTGACGGACACATCAGCCATTTTTCATTCTTCAGATAACCTCCTGTTTTCCAATAACAAAGCCAAGTGAGGCCGCCAGTGTTCTGCGGAGCCGGCCAGCCGTCATTGTTGTCAATATACATCAGCATGATGAGCCCAAGCTGTTTCAGGTTGCTTTTGCATGAAATTGCCTTTGCCCGGTCCCGCGCCTTGTTAAGCGCCGGAAGCAGCATGGCCGCCAGTATTGCTATGATCGCGATCACAACGAGGAGTTCGATAAGTGTGAATTTACGGGAATTGATTCTTTTCGAAACCACGTGATCATTATTGTGATTTTTCATTTTTTCCGCTCCTTGCTTTCGGTAATTTTATGTCCGCAATTACCGCTTAAGTGGTTAAAATTCCATCAGCCTGTTAGAAGACCTTTCTTTCACATTAAATGCTTTTTTCTTTTTTAATTGCTTATAATTTGAATATACATTATTTCAAGCATAAATTAAATAACGTAGTGAATAAAAAATTTATCATTTTGGTTAAAATCAGGAGCTTTAAGGCTATGCGGGCGCAACTTCTTTACTGGTTTCACAACGAGTTATCCGCCAGGTCAATCCCCTGTGAACACCGTCATCCTTACTGGCAATTGGAAATACTGGTTTCCGGTCTGTTGCGGATTGGGACGATAAAGAAACTGCGTGAATTCAAGGCGCCGTCCTTGGTCCTGATTTCCCCTGAAACGCTGCATACGGTGCAGAAAAACAGCGGCGAGGGAGAAGCTTTTTCGTTTAAATTCCAGGCAAATGAATACCAGCAGAATGCCTTGGGGGTATTTGTCGCCCCGAATGATTATTTCGGAAGGTGGCTGTACGATACGGTAATCGATTTGTGCCGGGATGAAAAACAGAATTCCGAGTTGTTTATCAACAAAGCCCATGTATTGGAACATTTGCTGGCCGCGCTGATGGAACACGTCGGGCGGTGTCTTCCCGGAACTTTGCCGACGGAGCCGGAGTTATTTACTCGTCTGCGCGAATTTGTACTTATGGCCGGTCGCGCCGCCAATATTGAAACTGCTTCAGAATACCTGAAGTGTTCGCCGGCGCATTTAAAGTATATGTTCCGCCGGATTTCACGGGAACATCCGGAACTGGATGCGGGCGGTTCGGTCAAAGACTTTATCGATCGGGTATGTGTGGAGTTAATAGAAAAACATTTGCGTTACTCAAAAATGTCCGTGGGAGAGATTGCAGAAGCGGTAAATTTCCCCGACATATATAAATTGTCCCGTTTTTATCGGCGTATGCGCAAGATGGCACCGTCTGAGTTCCGCAAAAATTTGGTAGTGCATTTTACTTTTGAGGCGAAAAGGTCTAAATGAAAAATTGTACTGTAATATTTTATTGATAACAAGTTGATTTCATGAGAAGATATTTTTGCAAAATATAAAAAAAGAATTCCTTTTGGAAATATGGGAATATATAAATAATAGCGTTTATATGCAAAATTTCCCTTTTCCGTTTTCATCTGAGCTAAAAAACAAAAACGCTACATCTGGGTTGCTTGTATGTTGCCCGTATCTTTCGTCTGATTAATCTCGCTCCATGCATCCAGAATACTATTTTAATGGAGAAGCGCCTTTTGGTCTAAGCCAAAAATTTGCGTAGTACGATGGAAAACTGTAAGCTGTTTTCTCTAATTTCTGTACCTTTCTTAACCAATCTAATACCAGTATTAATCGGTATCCCGGCTCCACTATTAATCTAGGGTTCAACGTTTTTTTGATGAAAAATTTACTCTTGGAGGATTTTTCCGAGGGCTTCAAAACGAAAATTTAGTACCTTGTCATTGTATACGTTGTCGTGAGGCAGGAAAAGCTGATAATTTACCTGATATATCAAAAATTTATGATTCAAAATTACGTATATCAGAAAAGGAGAATGAAATTTGTATAGAAATTATTGCCAACAATAAAATTTTGCTTGCTCTAGCTCGGTTAAGGTTATCTCCTCAAGGGAGAACTTTCCTAAGAGAATTACATGTATATGGTAAAGCTACTATTATTGGCACACAAGGACCAGTACAAGGCAATAAGATTGGTTCGATTATTTTGCATGAGGTCGAATTATATGCTAAGGCACATGAAGTAAACGAACTCTTTGTTAATGCCGCACATGGAGCAAAACCTTTTTTTCGCAAAAAAGGTTATTTGGATAAAGAGAATAATTTACTGGCGAAAACTATATAAGCATATTATTTAGAGCCTGTCCGCAAAATCGGAATTTTTGTTTGTTGCGATGAAACCCTAAAATTTGACTCGCAAAATTTTTGTTCAGGGGGTAGAAAATTCCGTAAAAACATTTCATGCAGTTTTCTGATTTGAATTACAAAATTCGACATTATGCCAGTTGGTTTATGTGAAACCGGAAACCGCAATCAAGGAACTGCGTCAACTCGGAGTAGTCATCACGCCCAAAAATGTAAAAGCGTTTTTAGAAAATCCACCGCCGCTATAAAGCAGGCGAAACGTGAGCGGCGCACAAAGCGTAAACCCGAAACGGAACAAGTGTTTGAACTACTTGAAAATACCGATTCGGATGAGACTTTCGCTTTCATCGCCGGGTATACGCCAGCCAGGTTCCCGTATGGCGTAGCTTAGGAGGAAATGGAAGCGGTGGAACTTCAGGAGCAGGCGGCAATAAGCCAAAAGCAAGCTGATAATTCTATATTGACGATGCCGTTTTTATTGGAATATGTTGTGTAGATAAGCCAGTCAAGTTACGATGATTTTTAAGAATTCAATATTCCGAATTCCCGTTCCTGTTCCTCCCACTCGATCGGGATGTTCCCGTAAAGCCGGGTCAGGGTCATGCCGTCGGGCATTTTATTTTCGACGATAATCTTCTGAATTTTCGGGGACAGATTCAATAAATTGAGCGTTTTGACTACCATTGACTGATCAAGGCCGAGGTCTTCGGCCAGGCGGGTGCGCGTGGAATACTTGCCAGTTTCAATCATCGCCATAAACCGGTAGGCCTGCGCCAGTTTTTTCGCCACGGCGTTGGATTCGTCATTTTCCGGTTCCACCATTTCCGGTTCGCCCGGCGCGAGAATAATTTTACGTCCGTTCCAGCGCTTTACCAGCATCGGGATCGTCAACTGGATGGTATCCTTACCCTCTGGAGCTACCGCCGTAAATTCCGGTTCGGATTTCAAATCCCGGATAAGCGATTTGAGACCGTGGTGTTTAATATCCATAATGATTCGGTCAGTATATAACGTGACTTTATCAATTAGCAAATGCGCCAGTTTGTAGCGTTCCACCGGAAACAGCTCTTCCCAGACGGCTTCAATCGAACCGCAGGCTTCCGCCAGGTTATCCGTGGAATAGATTTCACCGATACTTTCAAGCTCGCGTTGTACTTCATCAACCGCGTTGACAAGTTCGGTATAGCGCGGCGTCAGAATCTCAACGTCTCCTCCGGCACTGAGTTGTTTACCTACTTCGTCCTGTTCGGTTTTCAACTCCGAGAAACGTTTCAGGAGTTTAGCGCGCCGTTCCTTTTGGAGTTTTTCGAGTTTCCTGTACGTTTTC
>JBAYCO010000241.1:0-6457 GCA_041668685.1 Victivallaceae bacterium
TAATCCCAGCCTTCTTTTTTGGTAACGGTCAGGTCGCCCACCTTGATGTTTGTGCGGTTGGCCGAAACCGCGAACTTGTAGGATATTTCCCATAAATCGTTCGTGGTATCGCCCCGCCGCGAACCGCTCGCCCCTAAAAACAGCACCTCGCCTTCGGAATACCCCTTGAATGAGCCTTTGTTGACGCTGCCGGTCAGCTCGCCGATGGTTTTCTTGTACTTGGTCGTCACCTTGCTCGGTTTCAGGTAGTGCGTTTCGGAAAAATTCATTATCGGCATGGTGACGTCGACGCCTTTGACGTCTTCCCCGTCATAGCCGATGGCCCCGTTGTAATTCGGCGCGGCGGACGGATATTTGGATATGGTTTCCAGCGACTGCGTCAGGTGCTGGGAGCCGCCGCCGGTATCGAACGAGTAAACCGACTCCACTTCCTCGGGCCCGGTATAATGCGCGGTGATCTTGAAAACTTCCGCGCCGATGCGTTCGCTGATCTCGACCGAGTCCAGCAATATGCTGTTATACGTGCTCGGAATGTTGTTGTAAGCGAACATGATCGCCGTATCCTCGTCCTCAGCGCCAAAAACGAAATACGGAATCTCCATGGTGGTATAGGTTCCATCATTATTGATCGCCTCGGTACGGTCATAAAACGCCGCTTCAATTCGTTTTTCCATAACGTCCTCAAGTGAAATTAAACCCGGAATTTTCCAGGAGCTTATTGGTTTTCTTGGTGTTCTTTTTTATGTCCTCGGTCGCGACCGCCGTGCGTTCGGCGGCGGTGCCGGAAGATAAAGACCGGGTTGCCTGAGCGTAAAACGAACCCTGCACCTGGACTTTCGCCTGTGCCGCCGCCACGGTTTTCCCGGAATTTTGCAACTTGGCTTTCGCGTCTTTTACCGGGCCGGATTCCGGCTTTTTCGTTGCCTTGGCCTTGTCCTTTGCCTCGGAAATCGCCGCCTGCCATTCCTTCCTGGCGTTGGTCAGCGCCTGTTTCGATTTGGAGAGTTCATCGGCATACTGCGCGTTATGCTCTTTCAGGTCATCCGCCATCTGCTGCCCAATGGCTTCCTGTTCCGCCTGGCGGCGCTGCTCTATTTGGGATTTCTGCTTTTGGGAATCGGCGTCGATCTGGTTATAGGCGGCATCTTCTCCGGCATTTTTCTTTGCCGCTTCAGCATCGATTTGTTCTTTTTCTGCCTCAACATCAATGGAATCATCGAACATGCCTTTTATGTCGAGCCATTTTTTCGCGAGCCAGGCAAAAGTGCTGTTCCAGGCTTTCATGATCGCCCCGGTGAATCCGATCCAGAACTTTTTCAAAAATCCTACCACGTTTACCCAGGCGGATTTGAGGCTTGCCCAGGAATCGGTAATGATGCTCAGCGCCCCGTAGAAAGTTTC
This sequence comes from Victivallaceae bacterium, assembly GCA_041668685.1. GTDB lineage: Bacteria > Verrucomicrobiota > Lentisphaeria > Victivallales > Victivallaceae > JAHOYW01. The sequence continues at coordinate 1,402 of JBAYCO010000241.1, forward strand.
CAAAGTTGCGGTCATAAACGCCTGTTTGAAGTTGATCCAGTAGCCTAAAAGCACACTTATCCCTTTCTGCCAGGCAACCTGCAGGCTCAGCCAGAGTATCCGCGCCGCCAGGGAATAATCCCCGGAAGCCAGTGCCGCTTTTATCCCGTCAAACGCCGTACAGGCAAACTCTTTCAACTGCGCGAATTTCGCCCCGAACCAGTCGATGACCTTGCCGATAACCCCGCTCTGAATAAGGAACGTCGCCCCGACCGCGGCAACCGCCGCGGCTACCAGCCACCAGACGGAAATGCTGACGGTCAATATCGAAATAACACCTCCAATAATGCCGGCAAAGAAACTGATAGTTCCGGTTATTGCGGAGATGATTGTCAGTAATCCCCCGATAGCGAACGACAGCGTTCCGGCAATCGCCCCCAGCGTCAGCAGTCCGCCTGCGATCATTGCCACAACTCCGACGACTTTTGCCGCAGTCACCACCAGTTTTTTGTTCTGCTTGATAAAAGCGATGATCGAAGTTATCACCCGCATAAGCACACTCGCGGCTTTCTGTAAATCCTCGGCCAGCGCCTCGCCGATAACCGACAGGGCCAGCATCCCCGCCTGTTTTAGCCTGGCGAAGGACATACTCAGGCTGTTCGCCATTTTGGCGTAGGCGGTTTGAGTAGCCCCGGCGCGGTTCTTCATGGTCTTTATATCCTCGGAAAACCCTTCCATGTTCCGCAAGGCTGGCAATACCCCGCGCAGCGCCCGGATATTCGGAAAGAGCTTGCTGACCGCGTCCGGTGGCAACTTGCTGATTTTCTTGAAAATGCCTTCCAACCCTTCGGACTTGATCGCCGCGGAACTCATTTCAAAGCCCAGCTTTTTGGCATAGGCCGCCGCCTCATCGGTCGGCTTCAGGAATGTCGAAATAATCGCGTTCAAAGCGGTTACCGCGTTTTCGGTTTTCACTCCGTTCCGGGTCATGGTCGCGATGGCCGCGCCGAGTTCCTCCAGCGGGACTCCGGCGCTGGCGGCGGTGGTCGCCACCATCCCGATTGAGGGGGCTAATTCAGCAAATGTCGTCTTACCTTTCTTAACAGTTTTGAAGAGCAAATCGGAAACGCTTTCCGCATAATCCGCGCTCAACCCATAGGCGTTGAGGAGCGTGGTAATCGCGTCCGCCGCGATCCCGGTGTCGGTTATCCCCGCTCTTGCGGCTTTGGCCGAAACCGCCAGGACGTCCAGCGCTTTGGCCGGATCGATTGAGGCCGACAGGATATCGTACAGACCTTTCGCCAGGGTATCGGTGCCTTCGCCGAACTCCACCGACATTTTGCGGACGCCTTCGGTATAGGCAGCCATGTATTTTGCCGGTTCATCCAGCATTGTCGAGACATTCGCCATCTGCTCTTCAAAATCGGCAAAGGTCTTGGCCCCCGCGGCAAACGGCAGCGCCATGACCGCCGAAATGGCCAGCAGTTTTTTCCCGGCGGCGGTCACGCTGCGGCTGAAATTCTTCAGCTTCATTTGCGCGGCCTTGAGCCCGCGAACGAGCGCGCTGTTTTCCACAGTCAGCTCGATGTAGGCGGCACCGGCACGAATGTTACTTGATGATGGCATTAAGAATTCCTGTTGTTGAGTTTGCTTCTGCCTACTCTTTCTGCTTTCTGCCTATTTTCACTTGAAAAATATGTATAAAGATTGTATAGTATGCAGTAAAAGTTAAAATTTGAGGTTTTAAACCATGAGAGCTTTTAATTATTCCGAGGTTCCGGCAACGTTATTAACGCCGGAAATTACAAATTTGCTGTCAGCCATACATGAGTACAAAGGAAAACAGGATCTGTATATTGCGGCAAAACGCGATAGTTTAAAAACCTTGCTTGAAGTTGCTATTATCCAAAGCACCGATGCATCAAATCGTATTGAAGGAATTTTTACTTCGGACGCAAGATTAAAAGCTATAGTTAAAGATAAGGTTGTTCCACAAAACCGCACAGAAAAAGAACTTGCCGGTTATCGTGATGTATTGGCAACTATCCATGAGAGTTATGACTATATAACAATCAGCCCCAATATTATCCTTCAGCTACATCGCGATTTACACTCTTTTCTGCCTTCCGGCTCCGGAGGGAACTGGAAGAATAGCGACAATGTTATTGCTGAGCGGTCGTCGGATGGGCAATTTGTCCGTTTTGAACCTCTTTCGGCATTTGAGACTCCGGAAGCAATTAATTGCCTTTGCGAAAATTATAAACATGCCATTCAAGCCGACCTCCACGACCCATTATTGTTGTGTTGCATGTTTATATTTGACTTTCTCTGTATCCATCCTTTCAACGACGGAAACGGACGCATGAGCCGACTTTTAACGCTACTGTTGCTCTACAAAGCCGGATACATTGTCGGTAAATATGTAAGCATTGAAATGTTTATTGAAAAATCCAAGGAAACATATTATCAAACCCTGCAGGCAAGTTCATTATCCTGGCATGAAGCTGCTAACGATTATAAACCTTTCATTGAATATTACCTCGGAATTATCCTTAAAGCATACCGCGAATTTGAAAGCCGAGTCGAATATCTTATGGTTTCCAAAACAACAAAATCTGAACGTATCCGTATGATGTTTACACAAAAAATCGGACGCATATCCAAACGCGACATTATGGAGTTCTGCCCCGACATCAGTCAAGCAACCGTAGAAAAGACTTTAAAGCAGCTTCTTGACGAAGGCTTTGCTCAGAAGGTTGGAAGCGGTAAAAACACCGCATATATCAAACGCTGAAAAACAGAGTTATTCCTTTGTCCATAACTGTTTCATGAATTCAAAAGCCATACGGGTATCTTTTTGGACTTTATGAGCCACATACGGATTGAAAACTTCCGGTGAAACCGCCCGCTGTTTTTTCGGATCGCGGTTGATGTTGAACAGCATCGCCAGAATACTTGAAGTGTGATTCCAGTTGTCTTTTCCCCTGGAATCCGCCATTCGAATTTCCCTTGGCGATGTTCGACGGCATCAACACGCAGCGCACCGCTTCGTCGATAAGTTTGTCCACGTATTCCGCATAAGTGGTGGCCGGTTGTTTCGGGTCGAGCTGATCCATTTTCCAGCCGCCGGGCATGGTCAGGAGCATGTTGCGCTCGAGTTCGACCAGCGCCATCGGATCGACGTCGTCGGCCTCGCCGTTGGGCGGCGCGTCCGTGTACAGAATCCCGGCGAAGTCCGCCGCCGCTTCGGCCGCCGTAAGTACCGCCAGGGTAAAGCGGCGCAGTTGTGAAAAAATCGGCAGCGCCGGGGTAAGTTCCGGCACCCCGCGATGCTGGCCCGGCCGGTCCATGCGGAAACAGTGCAGCATGGCCTCCGCCGGAATTACCACCGCTTCGTCATAGCGGCTGAACTGGGTCCCGCCGGGATGCTGTTTCAGGACGCGATACGCATCCGGGTTGCCGAAGGCGTCAAAAGTAATCCCGTCCACCTCGTTAGAGTCCAGCGATATTCCGAAGCCGCTGGTGATCTGGTCCGCCTCGATCAGCATGATATCGAGTTTGATTTCATGCATTACCCGCGGATTCGTCCCCATGACCGCAAACGCTTCGCCATCCTGGCACCTTGCCATCCGCATGGTACGGAGTTTTTCCGGCAGCCGCGCCGCCGCCCAGTGTCGCCGGTTATCGTGCGTGGTCTGCGCCGCGTCAAACCGCGCCGTCACCTGCCGGTTCCAGCCGGAAATCCCGCGTGCCTGGAATGCCGGACGGGGCGAGGCTTTTATTTCCATTCGCCTGCCATCGGGATAGTAAAGATATTTGCCGTTGGGTTTCACTATTTATGTATTTCCTCTTGACAAGAATCGATTCTCGTTGTATTATTGTATTAACGATGTATTAACGTAAAAACGGAGCTTTTTGAGTATGATCAAAACTTTGACAAAACATGGGAACAGCCTGGCGCTGGTGATTGAAAAACCAATTCTCGACCTGCTGGGCGCGGATGCGGAAACTTCTTTCGACATCACAACGGACGGCCAAGCCCTGGTGTTGACGCCGACGCATGACAAAGTCCGGGCGAAAAAGTTTAAAAAAGCCCTGAGCGCCGTCAACCGGAAGTATCCCAAAGCCCTTAAAAAGCTCGCTGAATGAATATGAAACCGGAATTTCTTTCCCTGGCCGAAGCGCTGGAAATACATCAGGACCAGTTGGTACGTTACGGCGGCGAAGCCGGTATCCGCGACCTTGGATTGCTTAAGTCCGCGATCAGCATGCCGTCCGCCACTTACGGCGGGGAGTTTCTGCATTCGGATATTTATGAAATGGCCGCCGCCTATCTTTTCCATATCGTTCAAAACCATCCTTTCCTTGACGGGAATAAACGCACGGGAGCAGTCGCGATGCTGATTTTTCTTATCCTCAACGGCTACGATTTTGACGCGCCGGAAGACAGCTTCGCGCAGATGACGCTTGACGTTGCCGGCGGGGAAATGTCCAAGCCGGAAATTGCCGTGTTTATCCGGCGCTGGGCTGTAAAGCATTAAGGTATTCGTCATTACACACTCCCCGGCGGACACATTTTGGTAATCCTGAATCCCGGCGTGCGCTTTTTCATCGCCTGTTTCGAGTTCAGATAGCGATCCGCCGCGATCTGATCAGTTAGCGAATGCTGCTCGACTTTCTGGCCGTCGCTTTCCGCAGATTTCGGCCCGGAAGCGTTGTCCCTGATTTTCTGTTCAAGTTCACTCATTGCAAAAATCCTCCACCATTTGTATTCTCATCCCGATCCACCTGGCACAATTGACCGTAAAAGCATTGCCGCAGGCTTTGTAGCGGGGAGTATCGGGACATTCTTCGGCAGGTTTGCCGTTCCATTCGATTTGGGTATGGCCGTCTGGAAAACCCATCAGCCTTTCGCACTCGACCGGCATTAATCTTCGCACAGTCGAGCGGTAGGATACCGCGTGTTCCGCCTGGCTCCGCAGGGTCATGGCGACGTCCCTGGAATAATCCCGCGCCGCGTCGTTCTTGACGAAACAGCACACGCCGTGCGGCGCGGTTGCGTCCAGCGTATATTGCA
>JBAYCO010000242.1:0-6426 GCA_041668685.1 Victivallaceae bacterium
CCCTGAAAGCTAAAAGGAATATTACTCAGACTGGCGGTTTTCTCGCAACTCGTGTATCGCTTATTGGAAGCGACAATCCTGTCAAGGAAACAGCTAAGAATACTAAAGAGATGGTGAAACATACGAAGAATACAGAAAAATATACCAAAAAGATAGCTGAAAGTAAGTTGACCTTTGACTAATTAATAGGCGTGAAATCCGGGCAGGTTTCCTTACCTGTCCATATTTTCATTGAGATATTTTTCACCTTTGGGCAAGTCAGTTTTACATTGTTATAATCAACCGGACGTGGCAAATTCTTACACAGATTACATTGTGCACAGAGAAAATATAAGTTACCGTCAAGAGTAACCGTTTCGTCATTTACGCCTTTGTCTGACATACTCTACTCCATATTTCTTAGCCAATGCTTTATTTGTTCTATGGCTGGATAAGATATTAAGGTTGCTGTGTGATATTTTTTTCGTCCAATATTTATTGGTCATCTCATCTCTTAAATTATACCATTCTTTCGTGAAATTGTCAAACGTCTGCGGATCGTTCCAGTGCCCTTTCAGACTGTATGTATATTTACTACCAACAACCCTGATTTCCTGCGCGTTCTTAACCATTGCCGTATAGAAATCCTCAGGGCTGAAACTCGTACCGTTGGGATGATTATGGGTGCGCGAACTGATGATATTGAAAAATCCATGAAAAGCGTCGGGGTCAAATGCGGCTTCTATGTCAAGGATATCACGGAATATTCAAAGCTTGTCGGCTCTCGCAAAATAATAAATTTCGTCAAGAAATATAACCGTTACGCGAAGCGCGCGGACAAAAAAGAGATTGATATTCGCCGGGTAAAGACTTATAATCAGTTATTTAGGATTATGGATCAAGATATTCTGATAAAAACCAAAGTCCATTGTGATGAAAGCGGCTTCAAAAAGTTCAAGTCGAAAGTAAAAGACACGATAGACAGCGGAATACCGGTATTATGGTGCGTCATGCTGGGCATGATAAAAGAGCCGGAATTACCGCAACGGACAGGGAGCCATATGCGCCTGATAATCGGCTACAATCCGCAGAAAGGGGAAATAGTTTATTCGGACAGTTGGGGTAAGGCCCACGATTTTAAGAAAATGTCATGGGAAAAAGCATGGGCAATGACCCAGATGGCTAATATTTTCGTACCCAAAAAACGCTGAAGCTTGTGTTTATTATACTGTTTTAACTTTTCAGACTAATAAAGTATACATATAATTTCAAAAGGAGGCAAAATGCAAAATTCAGGCAAAATATTACGCGTCGCATTCTTTTTATTTTTAAGTTTCTGTGCAGTTGGTGCAGTAAAGGCCGGCTCAGTAAAAACGAATAAAAACGGTGACTGTTATCTGCTGGTTCCCGGCGTCGGCAAGGAAGAACAGAGTTATTCCGTTACCGACTGCATCGAACGGCTGCAGAAATATTACAACATGAATATCAATAAAAACGTTCTTGACCAGGTTGCCGATGATTCCAAGCTGAAAGGACGATTCGAATACATCGAAAAAGCGCTGAAAAACGCCGCCGTAAAATGCGGTTTCAGGGTCAAGGAAATACTTAAATACATGCCGTTGATAAAAGATGTAAGGATAATGGAGCTTATTCGCAAATATAACGAATATGCCAAAAAAGCCGGTAAAAATGAAATAAATATAGCCGATTTATCAAGCTACAACCAAATGATCCGGATGACGGACGGAGACATTATGGCAAGGGTGAAGGTGGAACACGACCCCAAAGGCTTTAAAAAATTCAAAGCGGACGTCAAGGAAACCATAGATCAGGGAACACCGGTTTTATGGGGCGTAATGCTCGGACTTCTGGAAAGTCCGGAAAGCACCCAGAAAATAGGCGGACAATTATGCATAATAATAGGCTATAACTCCCAAAAGAATGAAGTTATTTATTCTGACAGCTTGAGAGAAGGTTATGAGTTCAAGAAAATCTCCTGGGAAAGGGCATGGGCGATGACCAGCATGGCTTACGCCCTTACTCCCAGTCAAACAGCGAGAAAACCGTGAAGAAACTATTGACAATAACTTGCCTGGCTTTTTCATGCGTCCTGCTTTCCGGGCAGGATCTATACAAAAGTATGCAGGAAAATGCCGTTAATTTCTGGACACTATCACCAGATAAATTAAAAAGCTCCTTTGCTTCTCCTGAGTCCTATCGCTGGAGAACCGCCCTCAAAAAAAATCTTATTTACAATCCGAATGCGGGGAAAACGAAACTTTTTTTTATGGGACGGGCGGTTGTCTGGGGGTCTTTTCTTTTCAGTTTCGATAAACTTCAGGGTATGTATCTGACTTTAGACCGGACAAACACGCCTTTGAATCGGGAAGCGTATCTTGAACGAATAAATTCTCTGGAAAAGCAGATAAGCGAAACAAAAAAATTCGGAAAACCTAAAATAGTCAGGCACGATTCGGGAAATAAACACCGCTGCACTTATTCCTGGAAATCACCCGAATATTATATCGCTCTCAGAACCAGCTATTCCCAAAGCCCCGAAAAAGGGTTTTCTCCGGGAAAAACAGTCGTTTCCGTTTTTCACCGTCTTTCTTTCAATCCCGTAAAAGCTCAAAGTGAGCCGCCTCCTGAAAAATCAAATGCCGAAACGGTTCCGGATAAAAAAGCTAAAACCGATACCGGCAGTGACCATGCCTGAACGTTGCGATGCAGAAGGAAAAATCACCCCAGGATTGCGTCGCCGCCTGCATGAGAAGTCTTTTCGCCTACTATAAAACCGCCCCCAGGGACAGGAGCTGGAAAAAAATCAATAAAAGCCTCGAACTGCGAGAAAAAAGCGCCAAAGGACTGAAAAACGTTTTTTCTTCAATTGCCGGAGAGTGTCGTTGCAAAGTCCGAAAGATCGCGGATTCCTCAATTTTTGATAATTTCAATAACCTTAACGATTTCGTGAAAAGATATAACCGGCTGGCGAAAAAAATGGAGAAAAGTCCAATAAATTCGTTCAATATCAATTCATTCGACAAACTGCTCGGCTCAATGGATGAGGAAGTATTGACGGCAGTCAGGAATAAACCGGAAAAGATAGCGGATTTCAAAGCCCGCGTCAGTGAAGAGATCAATGCCGGCAAACCTGTTCTCTGGATCGTCTTTACCGGCGTAATAAAAGAGACCCCGGAAATAACGGCTCGCGGCGGCCGGGCCCGCTTAATAACCGGGTTCGACAACAATACCAATGAGGTCATTTATTCGGACACCCTGGGAAAAGACCATGCCCCAAAAAAGCTGAGCTGGGAAAAGGCCTGGGCAATGACCCTGACCGCACTGGCCATACATCCGGATAAATAATCTGGCAATATAACTAATGCTTTATACAGGGTTTTCACCGGATAAAAAGTTTTCTGTAGATTTGTGGTGAATAACCTTTTATCTGTTTAAAACGACGACTAAAATGATACTGGTCGAAATATCCGAGCCTGGAGGCAATATCAACAACTGTTTTTGAATTATCAGCCAGCATTTCTACAGCTAATTGCATTTTAAAGTTATCAACATAGCTTTTGGGGGGGCAGCCCGGTTCTTTTGATAAATACTCTCTTAAACTGTGATAAGCTTAAATTGCAAAAATCTGCCATCATCTCAACATCCCATATTTTGTCTGGATGTTTTTTTATTTCACAAAGTAAATCCTCCAAAGGAGAACCCCCAGGCATGGTAATGTTTTTTTTATTTTCGAGAAACAATTCCACGAGCAGGTTCTGCAATGCCAGATTAGCTTTAATTTGTGAAATATCTGAATTATCCTGCACGAGATCAATAATGGAAAGCAGACGCCTTACTGAACCTATTTTGATGATACCATTTCTAATTATTCCAGTATTGTAAAGATGATCGGCCAATGAACCGCAAAAAGAAATAGTATCTTCAATGAAAGGTTCCTTATCGCCTGCATATTTGTGCCTGGTTCCCGGTGTTACTAAAATACCATCTCCTTTTTCTACTTTACGGATTATGCCATTAGAAGAACAATACCAACCCTTGCCGTCAAACAAATGACTGAGATCATAAAATTCAAAATATCTAAACGGCAGTTCTTCAGGGCGTAACGGTTCTCCCATTCCTTTCCGCGAGAATTTGCATATCCACAGTCCATATTTTTTATGAACAGGACGAATCCCTTTGGGTAAAACATGAACCGTTCGAATGTCCGAAACTGGCATCGTGACTGACCTTTTTATCCATTGTTTTAAGTTATTTCCTGCTTATATTAATAGTATAGTGATATATAAAATATTTACAATTCGAAATTGTGGAACTCTGGCAAGAATAAAAGGAAGTTTACAGAATGAGCAAATCAATCAGAAAAAAGTTGAAGGACTTTCCCAAGTGGCCGCAATATGGGCAACGCGAAAGCAAGGCTTTGTTAAGAGTACTTAACAGTGGAGTATGGGGAATAGGGGGAAAGGAAACTGAAAAGTTTGAGAAAACATTTGCTGAATATCAACATTGCAAATACTGTGTGACAATGACAAATGGATCAGTTACCCTGAGAAACGCTTTACTTGCATGTAATATTGAAGCAGGTTCTGAAGTAATTGTGCCGCCATATACCTTTCTGGCAACAGCCACAAGTGTTATCGAGGCAAACTGCATACCTGTTTTTGTAGATATTGATCCTGATACTTATTGCATTGATCACAGAAAAATTGAAAAGGCTGTTACGCCCAGAACCAAAGCAATTATTCCCGTTCACCTGGGAGGCCATGCGGCCGCGATGGATGAAATAATGGAGATTGCCGGAAAATATAACTTATATGTCATTGAAGACTGCGCCCACGCCCATGGAGCGGAATATAAAGGGAAAAAAGTCGGGTCAATAGGGGACATTGGCAGTTTTTCTTTCCAGTCCAGTAAAAACCTGTGTTGTGGGGAAGGCGGGGCTATTGTTTCAAACAATAAAGAACTTACTGAAAAATGCTGGAGTATTCATAATTGCGGAAGAATAAGAGATGGCGCATGGTATCAACATGAAAATTTAGGAAGCAACTATCGTTTGTCACAGTTTCAAGCTGCTATTCTGAACGAGCAGATTAAGAAAATTGACCGGCAAATCGACAAACGTCAAAAAAATGCCGCATATCTTGATAAAAAGTTATCTCAAATACCGGGAATAAGGCCTCTTATAAGAAAAAAAGAAGCAACAAGACACACGTATCATTTATATTTATTTCGTTATGATACTGAAATTTTCAGCGGAATAACCAGGAATATTTTCATCGAATCCCTGAGGAGTAAAGGTATTCCTGTTTGTGAAGGCTACAATACGCTTATTTATAAACAGCCATTTATACAGGAAAAACGATTTGCAACCTTCAGCGAATGGAAACATACAAATCCCAATTTAAACTATTCAAATACATTCTGCCCGGTTGCAGAAAAATCGGCAGAAATCGAAGGGTGTTGGCTTCCTCAAAATATTCTTTTAGGCGACAAAAAAAATATGGATGATATAGCCGATGCAATAAGCCGGGCGTATGAGAACAAAAAACGGCTATTGTCTAAAATAAGGCATTGATCTATGTTAAAAACAGGAACATCTGAAAAACTGATTACGCCGGAGACCGGTATTGAACTCTGCGGCTATCTGGCCAGGGTCCAGCCCTCTGTCAGCAAGTATGACAACCTTTATGCCAGAGTTTTGTATATGGAAAACCGCGGGACAAAAATTATCTGGATACATTGCGACCTTATCGGTTTTGCCAACGATATAGCCGCCCGTATCCGAAGAGCCGTGGCGGAAAAAACCGCAATGAAAATTACTGATGTTTTTCTTTCCGCAACGCACACACATGCAGGCCCGGCAACGGTAAGGCTGAGAAAATGCGGGGAAATTGACCCGGAATATGTCGATTTTCTGGAAAGAAGCATTATTGAAGGCGCGAAGGCGGCAGTTAGTAATGCTGAAACAGTAACCCTGAGTTTTTTCGAGACTACTGTAGAAAATATCGCCGTCGACCGACGACGTCCAAGTAAAAATTCCCATGTTGATAATAAGTTGCCGGTACTTGTTTTTCGCAAAGATGACGGTTCTTTCAAAGCGGTAATCGCGAATTACGGCATGCATAATGTCGGCCTTTCCTCCGTCAATCGCAGTATTTCAGCCGATATAGCCGGTTTTGCGGCGGAATTCGCGGCATCCGGGATTCCCGGTAAGCCAACGGTATTCCTGACCAACGGCGGCTGCGGCAATGTCAATCCGGCAACAATGACGGACGATTATTCCGGAGTCGAAAAAGCTGGAACGATTCTGGGAAATGCCGTGATAAACTCGATATCCAACTTGAAACCGTCCAGGAAAGACGGTATTGAGTCCAGGTTTTCCGAATTTGAACTTCCCCTGGATGCGCTTTCAGACGCACAATTGGAAGA
>JBAYCO010000243.1:0-6409 GCA_041668685.1 Victivallaceae bacterium
ACTACTAAAAACATCATGAAACACTACATTGGTAAGCTCATGTTTAAACTAAGGATCGAAAATGCCGGGGAAAATGCATAGCACATTGGGGGAGATCGCCTGGAATTCCTTATCTGAAAAAGACCGGATGAAATGGAATCTCAGCGGGCAATGGCCGTCTTTCGCGCCTGATTTTATAAAAAAGCTGCCCCCGCCGGAAAACGCAGCCGGGAAAATGAGCGTTTATTGCCATTTTCTTGACCTGATGGACAACTGCGACAGGGAATATCCGGAATTCCTGCTGCCCGGCAACAAACCGGCGCCTCACGGCGCCGCCGACCACAATCTGAATTCGTGCATGACCTCTTCCTGGAACAGCGACCAGCAAAGCAGCCGGATCGTGTTAAGGACTTTTATTGAAAGAGCTTCTGCGGAAATAAAAAAACAGAATATGGAAAAAGCGGCGTTATATGCCGGGCTGCTGGCTCACGTTTTACAGGATGCCGCAGCCTTGGGACATATATTCCCCAACTCCATGTTCTATGATTTTTCGCCTGAAGAGCGGAACGTTCATATTAATTATCACACCATGATCGACTTCTGTGAACCGGATTTGTCCGAAATAACGCCGGACATTCTGGGAGCCGGGCAGGAAGAACTCGTTTTCGGGCTTGCCATGCTGGTCGAAAAAAATATCCGGTACGGGAAAAGAATTTTCTTCGAGCTCCTGAAAGCCTGCCGTGAAAATGATCTCGATTCCATGAATAAATTAACCGCCCCGATGCTGCAAAGCAGTATTTATCAAACGGCGTCCCTCTGGCGAAGCCTGCTGTATGTGAATACCGCCTCCGGACTGGAAAGCAAAAGTTACAGTCTTGCGGAAGCAGTACCGTATAATTGTCATCCCGGCGGAAATTACCGGCATTTGACGTTGAATAAAAATATTGATGGAAATTGCCGTTTTATCCCACTGAAACTTGATTTCGGCAACGGGCCCAGGAATGTCGATAACAGTATTGGGTTAAGCTCTTTTTTCTCCGCGCGCTATCTGCTTGAACCGAATGCCTTCAGGTATTTTCAGGGCTATGTCGGCCTTTCGTGCGAATGCCTGGACGACCAGTATCAGGAAATGGACGTTGAGTTTTTTATCGGCCTGGATGAAAATTACAACCGCAACATTTCCGGGAACCTGGATTATGGAGAAAGCATGAAAAAAGTATATTCCATAAGATTGAAACCCGGCCGGGCTGCTGAAAAATTTACCGTCGAACTTGCGAATGCGGAAACACTGCTGTTCGGAGCCGTATGCCGGCCCGTCGCCGTTAATGGAAAAAAGAAATATTGTTTTCCTCATATCGTCCTGGCGAATCCGGAACTTGTAAATCAGGTTGACCGCGATGAATAGAAAGATAAAGCTTCTGGTTTTCGATTTTGACGGCACCGCCCTGGGCGGTCATGAACCTTACGCGCGTTTCCCGTCCGAATTTGCGGTTTTTCTCGACAAGTTGAGCCGAAACGGTATTTTGTGGGCGACGAATACGACCTGGGCTCCAAAAGAACAATATAAACTCATAAAACAAAGCGGGGTCAGAAGCCAACCGACGCTGCTTACGGGACAAACCGGCCGTTTAGTTGCGAAAGTCAAATCGGGGAAAGTCGTATTCGATTCCGGACACGGCAGAATGGTAAAAGCGGTTGATCTGGCATTTCGCAAAGAAAACCGGGCGCTGGTCAATTCGGTTCTCGAAAAATTCATCGCCGGAGATGAAATCGAACAATTTTCCTGTAACGATTTTGATCAAAATATTATTTCCTATAAAGCTCAAAAAGGAAAAGCGTTGCAGGCCTGGAAACTTATCCGTCCGCTTATCGCGTCCGGCGCGTTTTATTTATGGGAACCAGACAAAAAATCATCCAATTCTCTCCTGCCGTATTATATGAATAAAGGAGCCGCCCTGAAAATAATTCAGGAAAAACTGCATATTGCCCCGGAGCATACCGTTGTCGCCGGAGACGCGACCAATGATCTGCATATGTTCGATGCGCGTCTTGCCAAATATATGATCTGCCCGGCAAATGCCCATTACTCCATAAAAAGAATAGTACGAAAAAATCACGGCATCGTGTCAGACAAAAAATTTTCGTGGGGAGTGATCGATGCTATGGAAACATTATTAGACCAAATAAAGGAAACATTATGTTGAATTTAGACGGATTCATCCCCGACTTTGAACGGGTTCGCACCGCGCTGCGTTTCGAAGAACCGGACCGGGCGCCAAATTTTGAGTCTTTTGTCGCGCCTAAGGTCCGGGAAGGAGTTCTGGGCCGTCCGGTTCCGGACGGTCTCGCCGGGGAATTGGTTTACCGCAGTCAATTCGGTTATGATTTTCTCTATATTATCCCCAAGTACAACAAACCGCCGGTTTATTCGTATGATGCTCCCGGACAAACGGATAACGGCCGTGACTGGGTGGATCAGCACGCCAATATAATTACCGACTGGAGCTCGTTTAAAGCTTATGAAGATTATCCGGCTCCCGATAAACCGCTGGATCTGGCGGAATTGCGCCAGGCAATTGTAGAAGCCGGGAGAATGCCGGGAAAAATGGGCGTCGGAGCGTTGCTCCCGGCCTGTCCGTTCACTGAGATCAACCTGCTCATGGGCTACGACAATTTCGCGATAGCGCTTTATGAAAAACCGGAATTATGCAAGGCAGTTGTGGATAAACTGGGGGCGGTGGGAGTCGCTTCGGCGGAACAACTGGCCAGGGAAGATATCGATTTTATTTTTTTCGGGGATGACATGGCTTATACCGGAGGGATGATGGTTTCCCCGGAAATGATGCGGGAACTGTTTTTCCCCTGGTACCGCAAATTTATCGCCATAGCGCGGGACGCCGGAAAGTTGATCATATTTCACAGCGACGGCAATATCAAGCCGATAATTCCGGATTTTATCGATGCCGGCCTGAACGCGTTGAACCCGATAGAACCCCAGGCGATGGATATTACGGAATTGAAAGCCGAATACTACGGGAAACTGGCGCTTACGGGCAATATAGACGTTGATCTGTTGTCCAGGGGAACCCCGGAAGAAGTAGCTGAGTCGGTTAAGGAACGGTTGAATGAACTAAAGCCGGGCGGAGGATATTTGCTGGGTTCCTCAAATTCGGTTTGCGATTATGTCAAACCGGAGAACTATGCGGCCATGCTCAATACGAATTGGCTGGAAGGTAAATATTAATTAACGCCGTGTGCAGGATCATTGGTCCCGCGCACGGCGTCATGATTTATAGCGAACAGGATTTATTTAATTAGCTGTCGTTTCAGTTGTCGAATCCGAGTCTTCAGCCAGGTTTGCCAGAACATTTACACTGCTGCCGAGCATTGATTTTAAAGCGTTTGCCTGGGCTTCAGTCAGTTTACCGTCTGCCGTCATTGAATCGATCCGGGCCTCGGCAAGCGTATTACCGCCTGATTGATAAGCGGCGCAAACAAGTTTAAGCAGCGATTTAGTTACAGTCCCGGCAACCGCCGAACGTTCTGAACTATTGGATTTTTCGCTGTCGAACAGGAAACATCCCGTCAACAGAACAGCAACCGCCGATGCAGTCAGCGCCGGCACGACAAAGGATTTTACTTCAGGCATATATCGCCTCCTTTTTGCAGGTTTAACAATAAATAAAATGTCAACCGTACAATCACGTGAGGCTAAATAATTTGCCGGTCAGGCCGGGAAACTGGTCAGTTTGTTGAAATCAATGGTCTTGTCCGCAAAATTGAGGGTTTCAGTGCGGTGCGTAATAAATACTATGGTCATTTGCCCATGCAGTCCGGCAATGGAATCATAAATACGTGATTCATTCTCCGAGTCAAGGGAGGAAGTCGCTTCATCAAGGAGCAAAAGCTGCGGTTTCCTTATCAGGGTGCGCGCCAGGGCGATCCGTTGTCTTTCGCCGCCGGAAAGCTTTGAACCGCGATCCCCGACGACGGTATCAAGCCCTTCGGGAAGCCGGTTTACAAAATCAGCGGCGGAAGCGAGTTTCAAAACCTCGTTTATTTCTTCGTCCGAGGCTTCCGGTTTTCCCCACAGGATGTTTTCCCGGATGGTGTCATGAAAAAGAAAGTTCTCCTGGGGCAGATAACCGACCGCCTGTCGCCAGCTTAACAGGTTGCCGCGGTCTATTTCGATGCCGTCAACGAATATTTCACCGGAATCAGGCAGTAATATTCCGCTGAGAATGTCAATAAAAGTACTTTTTCCGGTTCCCGAAGCGCCGATTACCGCGGTTGTTTTCAGTGCGGGAATTTCAAGGTTGAGGTTTTTTATGCTGAAGCCGCCTTTTTTCTCGGTATAGCTGAAGTTGAGATTCCTGATTTCCAGGCTCCGGGTCAGTTCCGACGGCGAACCGCTTTCGGAAAGCGCCAGGTCTTCGCGGTGAAGCTCGGCCTTGGCAAGCAAAGAATCGGCGGCTTCAAATGACGGCAGCATAGTGAAGAGATGCTGAAAATCCGTCTGGAACGCAGACAGGTTAGGAAGCAGCTTGGCAAAAATCACGATGAGCAGCAAAAGCGAAGTCGGCGGCGTATTCAATATGCGAATGGCAAAATAAAGAAATATGCAAAGCATAATATTAGTTATGAGGGCATAGGAAATTTTTACCTTGGCATTAAGTTTAGCCATATTGGTCTGGGTCTGGGACATCTCCCCGGCAATCATCCTGAATTTACCGTATTCCCGCTGTTCGGCGCCGTAACTTTTGGCCACTTTGAGCCCGTGAACGTGGTCTAAAAGCAGTGAGTATATTTTTGCCCTGGCGTCCCGGACAAAAACGCCGGATTTTATGGAATGGGGCAGGCAGAACTTCAGGAATATAAAACTCAGCGCCCCGAATAAAAGCGTGAACAAGGTCAGTTCGATGGAAATAAAAAGCGCCCAGACAATATATATGGCGCTCAAGACAAGACTGGTCAGAATTTTCAGGAAAAAATAAGTCCCGTTGCTGACAGACGGCAGGTCGGTGGTAATAACATGGGTAAGATTGGCGGAATGCTGCGCCGCGATAAACCGCCAGTCGGCAAAAATAACCGCCCGGAACAAGGCGGACTGTATATTGCTGATATAACAATTCCTGGTGTCTGCGGTCAGGATATTCTGCCGGTACTGGATAAACCGGGTAAAAACGATTATCCCGATAAAAACGGCCAGTACGGTAAAGAGATTCAAAGGCAGCCCGAACATATTGAAAGCCTGAAGGAAAAACGCGGATATCCGGTTCCCCCCGCCCTGCCGGACGAATTCACCGACGCCCGCGGCCGCCAGGAAAGGAACCAGCATAAACACCCCGATCCCCTGGGTAATCCCGGTCATTGCCGAATATAACAGCAGCCAGACAATTTTCATGCCGGAGAAAACGACAAACTCGCGAGTGTATTTTAGTAAAAGAAGAAAATTATGTCTCATTTTTTAAGTCCCGTAATCATGAAACTGCATGATTTTTAATTATCTTTTGGTTTCTGTCGCACCACCTGACGGTAGCCAAAATAAAATGCAGCGGATAATAAAGAAAAAACAATCCCGGCGGCAACGGCAGCATTGCGATGTCGGAGGAGGTAATGCAGTGGCGGTTTATAACCTCGGTTATATAGCGGAAATCTTTTTTCAACAACAGTTCCCGGTAGATCAAGCCAGCTTTCTGTTTCATTTGTTTGATATAGGAAGAACCCGGCGTTACCGTTATTTCCCCCGCCGCTATCTGAGCCAGGAACATTGCATACAGCCGCTTCACTGTCCGGTCCTTTAACAGGTGGGCCTTACGGCTTTTTTCAAGCGGGGGAACTGAAAAGAGCTGATTGCAGAGCAGCAGCCCGGCGTCAAGCGGGGCCGAAAGCCCATATTTTTCACCCAGTTCAAGGAGTTTACTCAAAGCGAATTCGTCTTTCCTGCAAAATTCGGCTATGTCGGCCAGCCAGAACAGTCTGAACCAGTGGTGGTTGATTCCATGCAGCAGGCAATAAAACAAATGGTCGTGGAAACTCATCATATTCAGCTCCGTACCGGCGACGTCAATACATGTTATGCGCCGGCGCGCGGCTTCGGCAAAACCCGGAACAAGGTGATTGTAAGCTACGAGTTTCCAGTGAACTTCCACGATGACATTGGTTGTTCTATTTTTATAAATCAGATGATCGCTGTAAAGAATTATATATTTAAGCGGTAAATTCAAATCGGATATGCAAGTGTAATCTTCGGCAAATAATTCCATTACTTTTGGAAGATCATCACAGTCAACCAACAGGTCAATATCCTTGAACATAGCCGCTCCGCAGCGGGTTGGATTCATGGCGAATCAAAGTTTTGCGTGAAGTAATTGGGATTTCGAGAATAAAAAAATACCTTTCCTTTAATTAACCCGGACTAGAGTCCGGA
>JBAYCO010000244.1:0-6406 GCA_041668685.1 Victivallaceae bacterium
TTACGGCAGCGGCCGACAAGTTCGCCGAGCACGCCGAGTTCCGCGAACTGGGCGTCGTCACTGGCGTCGGCAAGGCAGCCCGGACGCATGCCGTCGCCAAGCGAAATAGTTACGTCATGTTCCGCGCAGATTTCCAGGATTTTATCGAAATTCGTGTAATACTGGTTCTCGCGCTTATGGATTGTCATCCATTTGGCGATAATCGAACCGCCGCGGCTGACGATCCGAAGTTTGCGTTTTTTCGCCAGCGGAACATGCGCCATCAGGAGCCCGGCATGGATAGTAATATAATCAACGCCCTGTTCGGCTTGTTCGCGGATAACATCGACAACAAGCTCGTCATTAAGTTCCTCGGAACTTTTTACCCGCGAGAGCGCCTCATAAACCGGAACCGTCCCGATCGGAGCGGTGCTGTTCGCGATAATGGTTTTCCTGATATTGACTATATTGGCGCCGGTACTCAGGTCCATGACCGTATCAGCGCCGTAGCGCAAGGCGGTACGCAGTTTTTCAAGTTCCTGCTTCGGGCAGCTCGAAAGAGTTGAATTGCCGATATTGGCGTTGATCTTTGTGGTCAGGCCGCGCCCGATACCAATCGCTTCAAGGGCGTGATGATGGATATTGGCCGGAATCACTATTCGTCCGGCTGCGACTCCCTCCCGGATAAATTCCGGGGAAACCTGTTCCTTTTTCGCTGTCGCCGTCATCTGCGGAGTTATTTCTCCGGCGCGGGCGCGGGCCATCTGGGTTACTTTCGTCAAAATATTGCCTCCAGGGACTTAATGGTGTTATCGATAGCGCCTCGTTGAACAGCAATTACCTGCTGTGCCTTCAATCCCAGTTTTTTCCTGCGTTTTTCATCGCTGAAAAGTTACCTCAGAACATCCGTAAGCTGTTCATCACAATCAATTGTGACCAAGGCGTTATTATCTTTGAAAAAGTCTAATATAAAGCGGAAATTCCTTAATTCATTTCCGCAGACTATCGCTTTGCCCAACAGGGCCGGCTCAATAATATTATGGCCTTCGTTATGTCCGGCCAGGCTTTTGCCCATGATAACGAGATCCGCCGCATCCATAAAAGCAAGCATTTCACCGGTCGTATCCGCCAGCAGGACATCAACGTCATTATTTTCAGAACCGTCATCCTCGCTCCGGCGGCGAAATGAAAGTTGCAGTTCGCTGAGAATCCTGGCGATCTCGCCGCCGCGTTCGGCGTGCCTCGGCACAATAACCAGACGCAAGCCGGGAAATTCATTTCTCAGCCCGGAAAAGACCGAGGCAATAAGTTTCTCCTCGCCCGGATGGGTGCTGGCCGCCAGCAGTATCTGATGTTCGCCTGCGCCGAAATAGGCGCTTAAATCGACCGGGGAAAAGCCTTCCGGCACCTGCTGATCGAATTTCATGTTGTGAGTAACTTGAATGTTTGCGGCGGGAGCGACGGCGGTGAAGCGTTCCAGATCCTGCCGGGTCTGGACGCCGATAAGGTCGAATTTATTCAGTACCGGACGGAAAAAACCCCGCCAGCGGTAATAACCGCGCGCGGAACGGTCGGACATCCGGGCGTTCACCAATGCGACTTTGGCTCCGGATTTTTTGGCCTCAACAATCATATTCGGCCAGATTTCGGTTTCGAAAATCACCAGCATCGAGGGTTGGAACAAACGAAGCGCCTTGCGAACAAAAAATATGAAATCGATTGGACAATAGATAACCTCCACGCCTTCCGGGACTTTTTTGCGCGCGAGCTCCTGCCCGGTAGTAGTGGTGGTGGAAAGAACGAATTTCCTTTCCGGGTAGGCTTTCAGCCATTTTTCGACCAGCGCCGTGGCAATAACGGCTTCGCCGACGCTCACCGAATGCACCCAGACCGCGCCATGGTATTCGGCCAGGCGTTTTTTCCTTTCCGCCGAAAATACCGCAAACCTTTCCATGAAAGTTTTTTTGTATCCGGGACGGCGAATCAGTTTGACGATCATTCCCGGAATAAAGAAAACAAACGCCAGCGGAAATATCAGGTTGTATATAAATCTCATTATTATCAGTCTTTTATTCTGCTATTCTACGGTAACACTCTTAGCCAGATTGCGCGGCTGATCGATTTCGCAGCCTCGTTCTCTGGCGACATAATAGGAAAACAACTGCAACGCCACCACCGTCGGGATCGGCGCGACAAAACGGGAACAGCCCGGAATCCACAGTATATCGTCCGTATATTCCGGAATTTCCGTATCGCCTTCGGTCGCGGTGGCGATAACCGGGGATTTTCGCGCTTTGCACTCCTGGATATTGGCGATGATCTTGTCCTTGCCGGGAATATCGTTCGCCAGGGCAAGCACCGGAACCCGTTCCTCCAGCAAGGCAATCGGACCGTGTTTGAGTTCGGCGGCATGATAGCCTTCGGCGTGGATATAGCTGATCTCCTTGAGCTTCAACGCTCCTTCCATGGCGGTCGGGAACATGCAGCCGCGCCCGATAAAGAAGAAATCTTCAGCCTGCGCATATTTTTTAGCGATCTTCTCAATTTCTCCGGCCCGCGCTAAAACCTGTTTTATCAGTTCGGGGATACCTTTTATTTCATCGATCAGGATTTTCCCGTCATAACATTCAAGGCGGCGGTTGCGTCCGAACAGGAGAGCCATCAGGAGAAGCGCAGTCACCTGACAGGTAAAAGCTTTGGTCGAAGCGACCCCGATTTCCGGGCCCGCGTGCAAATAAATGCCGCGTCCGGTTTCCCTGGCTATCGTTGAACCGACGACGTTATTTATAGCGGCGACAATACCGCCTTTGTTTTTAGCTTCACGCACGGCGGCGAGAGTATCGGCGGTTTCCCCGGACTGGCTTATCGCGAGCACCATGGTGTGGGGTTCGATTATCGGGTTCCGGTAACGGAATTCGGCAGCCTGTTCCACTTCGGTCGGGATTTCCGCGATATCCTCGAAATAATATTCTCCCACCATGCCGGCATTCATACTGGTGCCGCAGGCGGCAATAACTATCCGGTTGACTGAAGCCAGTTCGGACGGAGACATGTTCAACCCGGACAGGACGGCGGTAAGCGCGGTTTCATCAAAACGTCCCCGGATGGTATTTGCCACCGCTTCCGGCTGTTCAAAAATCTCTTTAAGCATGAAATGGGCATAGCCGTGTTTTTCGGCGGCGGCGACATCCCAGTCGATTTTCGCAATCTCGCGGGAAACCGGAACGTTTTCGATATTCTTTATTTCAATTTTTTCAGGCGTAACCAGAGCCAGGTCATCATCATTCAGGAAAATCACCCGGTTGGTGTAGGCCGCGATTGCGGCGACATCGCTGGCAATCAGGGTTTCATTATTTCCAACCCCGATAACCAGCGGACTTCCCCGGCGGGCGACAACAATCGTGTCGGGAGCGTCGGTACAAATGACCGCAAAGCCGAAAGTCCCTTTAAGTTTCCTGCACACCGCGGCCGCGGCATGGAGCAGGTCGCCTTCGTAACACTGGTGGATCAAATGCGCCAGAACTTCACTGTCGGTTTCGGATTTGAAAATACAGCCGTTTTCCTCCAGATGTCTGCGTAAATCCAGATAATTGTCGATAATCCCGTTATGGACAACCGCAATGCGCCCGGAATTATCAAGATGCGGGTGCGCATTGGCTTCGGTCGGCGCGCCGTGGGTAGCCCAGCGGGTATGCGCTATGCCTGTCGTGCTTTCGCAGTCTTCCAGATTATGCCAGGCAGCCATAACGTCCTTTTTCAGGACGCTGACTTTACCGACGCTTTTTACGGTTTTTATCCGCTCCGGTTCAAGCACCGCCAGCCCGGCGGAATCGTACCCCCGGTACTCCAAACGCGCCAGGCCGTCAAGCAAAACAGTAACGGCACAGCGTTTCCCGGTATATCCGACAATACCACACATAATCTTAAAACCAGCTTAGTTGTTCAATTAATGTCAAACTAAAAACATACGGCATACGACCGGATTTTCAAACTCTTTTGTGAAATACTTTGGAAAAGCTTGCCCGAAAAAATCAGGATGCTGAAAACCGGAAAATGAGATTTTTCCGAATATCAATAAGGTATCTCGTAAAGCTTCAGTTTACGGTAAAGCGTACTGCGGCTGATATTCAGGTATTTGGCGGCTTTGCTCATGTTGTTGCGGGACAACATGACGGCTTTTTCATAAAGGGCTTTTTCGCTGTTCTGGATGTCGCGGCGTTCCTGCCCGAACGGGTCGCCGGCGGGAGCGCTTATTTCCCGGTAAAGCAGGCTGGTGCGCAATTGTCCCGGCAGGTCTTTCCAGGCAATCGCGTCCTCGCCGGAATTGAGCATTACGGCAAATTCCAGCGCGTTTTTAAGTTCACGGATATTTCCCGGCCAGGAATATGATTTGAAACATTCCATGATCTCATCCTTTATTCCGGAAACCTTTTTCCCCATTATTTCGTTAAAATGCCGAATAAAGCTTTCCGCCAATACGGGGATGTCTTCCCGGCAGTCGTTCAGGGGAGGCAGGTTGAGAGAGATCACATTGAGGCGGTAATAAAGGTCTTCGCGGAATTTCTCCGCTTCGATGAGTTCGGGGATATTGCGGTTGCTGGCGGCAATGACCCGGATATTTACCGGATACTCGCGGGAGTCGCCGATGCGGGTAATCGTGCGGGATTCCAGCAAGCGCAGCAGTTTTGCCTGCAATTCAATCGGCATATCGCCTATTTCATCGAGAAAAATAGTTCCTTTGTCCGCCGCTTCAAGCTTCCCGATGTTGCCGTCCTTTTTAGCGCCGGTGAAAGCCCCCGGCGAATAACCGAAAAGCTCGCTCTCAGCGATTTCCCTCGGAATTGCCGCGCAGTTGATCGCGACAAAGGGATATTCCTTGCGGTCGCTGGCGTTATGGATGCTGTGCGCGAACATTTCCTTGCCCGTGCCGCTGGCCCCGTGCAGAAAAACGTTAACCGAAGTTTCAGCGGCTTTTACCGCGAGTTCCTTGCAGTGCCGCAGGAGCGGGGAATTTCCCAGAATATCGTCGAAATGAAAACGCGCTTTGGGAACGTCCGTGCTTGAATGCTTTACGGTTTGCTCCTCAAAAACCAGAAGGCTGCCGAGAAATTCGTCGCGGTCGCTGAAAAGCGGAATGCGTTCGCATATGACCTGCAAACGTTTTTTATCCAGTTGAATTTCCAGATCAATATTTTTACAGTAAATGGCGCTTCTGGCGATTTCCTTGATGGACGGAGTGAAATTCGCAACCGCGTCCGGGCTTTTTTCTTCGTACTGCTTTTCCGTCATCCCGAACAGTTTGATCGCGGCCGGGTTGATCTGGCGCAGGTACCCGGCGGGAGTAACCATGAACATAGCTTTCTGGTTGTCCTTGAATATGCAGGTTATCTGTTTTTTCAGGCTGTCATGCATATTTTTAGAGCGTTGCAGGCGGGTTTGCTGGTCAAAAAAATAAATAAGGAGAACAAGCAGGCTTTTCAGTATCCTGACGTTCATTTCCGGCAGAACGCAATAGAGCGCGATAAATCCTTTCGGAGCGCCGTCAACGTCATACACCGGGGCGGCAACGCCGCCGAAGGGATGAAGTTTCTGGAGATAATGTTCAGCGCCGTAACAAATAATCGCGCCCTTGTGAACCATTGCCAGACTGACGGCATTAGTCCCGGCGGAATCTTCGCTGAGAATAATTCCTTTACGGAGCCCGGCGGAGTCAAGCAGTTCTCCTATGCTCGGTTCAATCGCGGCAATGTCGATGATTTCACCGGAGTTGCCGCAGACAATTATGCCGAGCCGGGTGCTTTTGTCAACCAGTTTGACCAGAAAATCCAGGAGACTGTTTATCTGGTTGAAAAATTCATCACGGGGAGCAATCTCAGGAGAAGCTTTTTTAATAGGAAACATCTGCGGACTGAGGCCGCTTTGGCGGGAACGTTTCCAGCTTTCCAGAACCGGTTCGCGCACCGGGGGGCAACGCCCTTCCTGGGTAAAACTTATCCAGTCGTTGTAATTTGCGAATGACATCTTCCAACCTTTGTGCAATTCTTATTAATATACATCCGCAAAACTTTTTATTGGACAGAAAAAAATGAAATTTTTAAAAATAAACTACAGATTTGTAATGGCTCACTCTTTTCGCAGGTTTAAATAGTAGCTCAAGCGTCTCGCTTGAGTCATGAACGGAACAGACGTTAACTGGCCACCGACACAACCGAGACGGTTGTGCTACTATCACGTAAAGCAGCACATTCAGCCTCAGGAAAAGAGTGAGCCATTACACAGATTTTAAACCGGTCAGGGCGGTTATTTGGATTTTAAACTTTTATCTTGAACTTGACTGCGGCTCCAAGTAGCGCCGCGTCTCGATGAGACCGGCGGCATAAAACGTTGACAGGCCGTATAATGTTGCTCTTTGCCGCTTTCATCGAAA